>CAYWLA010000100.1:0-4685 GCA_964458955.1 uncultured Methanosarcinales archaeon | reverse complement strand
GAAAAATTAAAACTTTTTTTGAAAATAATTTTAGCACTTTTATTTTATACAAAAGATTCTTTCTAAATCCATTTAAAGTTATACCACCATTTCTTAGGTTTTTTTCTGATTATTTTTTTAATACCAATAAAGGATTTCCTTTGAATATTAACCTGTCTATTACTTCTCGATGTAATAGTAGATGTGTAATGTGTTATGATAAAAACTACCTAAACAAATCTCATGATGAGCTTTCTTATAAAGAAATTATTTCATTTATTAATGACATTGCCCAATACAAACCACTTATTTTTTTAACAGGGGGGGAACCATTTTTGCACCATAATATTATTGATATTCTTCAATATATAAAAAAAAGGAAATTACATTGCGGAATTTGTACTAATGGAACTCTTCTTAATGAAAGTATTATAAAATCACTTGTGGATTTTGATATTGATAATATTATCTTTTCTATTCATGGGACTGAAGAAAATCATGATAATATTACTGGTGTAAAAGGTAGTTATAAAAAAGCCATTCATAATTTGAAGCAATTTTGTGAACTTAAAAAAAATACGCATGTTATGGTAAATTGTGCAATTCTTCCAGAAAATATAGGCTCAATTGAAAAGTTGATTTTAATCTGTGAGAAAATAGGGGTAAATAGTGTTAGACTTGAACATTTAAGTTTTTTAACTAATGAGGAAATTGATAATCATTATAAATTGTGGCATCACTATTTTCCAAATTTTCCTATCAGCTTACATCAATATGTAAAGAATGATAATATCTCTTTTTTAAGTAGAAAGATCAAACTTATTAAAAACAAACAATTCAAAGTACCTGTCTTATTCAAACCAAGCTTAGATGATAGTGAAATTGACGAATGGTATAGCCAACAGTTTAGATTCAGACGACGCTGCCTTTTTTTATGGTTAGGTGTTTTTATCACCCCTAAAGGTGATGTCTATCCATGCCAGACCCTTGGGTTTAGGCTCGGAAATATTAAGGAAAAACCTCTTAAAGAAATTTTTAATTCCCATAAAGCAATAAAACTTAGATGTTTAATCAAGAAAGAATTAATGCCTAGTTGTTCACGGTGCTGTAAGCTTTAATTTTTTAGTGAGGAATTACAATTACAATTAAAATATCAGAGTTTTTTATGTCTAGAATATTTTAATTATATGCTTGCATTTCCTTTGTAGGAGTCCAATCATTATAAATGCAAGCTTTATATATAAAGAATTGGCAGTTTGTTCACATATAGATATTATTATAACATTCAAGTTAGTTACTTGAATTATCTGGTAAAAAATGAAGAGATTTAAACTTAATAAATATATTATAATATTAATATTGATCATAGTATTTCATACTACTCTTAACTATATAATTTTATCAATTGATAATACATATATGGTTTATGATGAGTCAAATGCACACATGTTCAGCTCCCAGATTTTTAATATAGTTAAATCAAATCCAATTAATCTTTTTTATTATTTCATGAATGATCACAGCACGTATCCTCCTTTGATGCACTTTGCTTCAATACCATACTATGCATTGTTTGGTACATCACAGGATATTGCTGCTTTTAGTAATATAACCTTCTTTATAATACTAATATTTGCTACATATGGCATTGGAAAAAACTTATTTAATGACAAGGTAGGAATATTGTCTGCTCTTATAGTCTCTTTTTTTCCTGCAATATTTGCTTTTTCAAGGGTTTATATGGTAGATTTTCCATTAGCAAGCATGGTAACTCTTAGCTGGTACTTCCTGTTAAAAACAAAGAAATTTACGGATACAAAATACTCTTTATTATTTAGTATTTCAGCGGGTTTAGGTATGTTAACAAAATTTACTTATTTTATTTACATTTTGCCCTATTTTATTCTTTTATTACCAAACATTTTCAGTTTTTTTAACAAGTCTTCTAAAAAGTTGGATTCAAAACAGAAAAAAGCAAGGTTATTTAACCTAACTTTGGCATTAACTGTTGGTTTAAGCATCTCATCATTTTGGTATTTTTTTAATCTAAAAACAATGTTATTGAGGATCTTAGCTGTTAATAAAGATTTTATTTTAACAACACATTTAGATTATAATATTTGGTTTATCCTAGAGAGATTTTGTTTTACTTTATTTATGTTGTTAAAACAAGCAGGTACATTCTTTTTTATAATCTTCTTATTATCATTGATTTATGCAATGTTTAATCTTAGGAAAATAAAAATATTATATCTTTTATTGTGGTTTCTTATTCCAGCATTTTTTCTTTCAGTGAACACTTTTTGGTTATTCAAAAGGTATACCTTGCCTGTTTTGCCTGCAGTAGCAATTCTTATTTCTCTTTTTTTATTTCAAACTTTTCAATATATTAAAAATAAATTTAATCTTAAAGAAAAAAAATATTGTTGGGAAATTTTTTTAGGTTTTTTAATCTTTATATGCTTATTAAGTTATTTTAAAACATGTTTTCCTGTAATTTATCTTGATAATACAAATGAAGGCTCTGATATTGTGGAAAAAATGATGAATGAGGGCATGTTAAAGCCAACTATTGTTACACAGACACCAAATAAGATTATAGCCTTATTCAATCTTTCAGAACCTGATAGAATAATAGGTATAAAAGAAGATATATTAATAATACCACACACACCCCTATTAACTGAGATATGCAATCAAATGAATAAGGATTGTGATCAACCATTTTATGATCCTTTTAAGAAAGTCCGCCCCCCTTGTTTTTCTATGAGTTTATGTATTACTCATGGTTCTAATTTTTGTGATAAAATAAAACTTGATAATATTTCTACTATGGAAAATTATTTTAAAAATGCTGATATTATTATAACAAAGAATAAAGGGGCATTTGGGTTTGAGCATGTCTCCTACAACAAGGAGTTAATGGAACAATTTGTAAAACCCATGCTTGATTTACAGAAAAAGTATCTTGTCAATTTTAGTCTTATACACAAAAGTGAGCCAAATCCAAAAGATAACTATTCAAGCATTTTGGTTTACAAGAGATTGAATAATTCAGGAAAATCTTAGTTTAATCAAATCATTAATAGTTTTAAAAAACCTTTTAGGAGAGTTATATTTTGCTTTTCCATATTTCCTAAGATAATGCCTTACCTTAACTTCTCCTATTTTATAACCTTTCTTCGCTAATATTAATGGGATAAACCTGTGCATTCCTTTTAATAATTCAAGACTTTTTATTGATTTTTTTGTATATGCCCTTAGGGTGCAGCTTGAATCATGAATCTTTAATTTGAATAGAATTCTAAGTAAAAAGTTAAACACTTTTGAAGGAACCTTTTTTATAAGTAAAGAGTCTTCTCTCTTATACCTCCAACTACACACAACATCATAGCCTTTGGACAGCTTTTTTAGAAGCTTTTTTATATCTTTAGGATCATTTTGTAAGTCACCATCCATTGTGATAATTATCTTACCAGAAGCTTTTTTAAAACCAGCATTCAATGCTGATGACAAGCCTTGGTTTTTAGTTGAGTGGATTATGATAATATTCTTGTTTTCGTTTTTTATCTTATTGATGTTAAAAAATGTGTTATCAGTAGAACCATCATCAACAAAGATTATCTCATAGGATTTTTTTATATTATCTAACTCATTTTTTAATCTATTAAATAATGGAAAGATATTTTTTTCTTCATTATAAACAGGAATTATTACACTTAAATAAGGATTCATAGCGGGGGTTAAAAATAAGAACTATTTAAAGCTTTAGCTGAGTCATTCTCAATATAGGTTTTATGCCACATGGCAAGTGTTAGCAAGCCCCATATCTGCCTTGGGTAGTATAATCTTAGTAACTGATTATGTTTTAAAATAGTTTTATGGGAGCTGCTCTTCTGATAATCCAATAATTTTGAAATAAATTTTTTGTTGAAATTTTTCTTTAAGAAATCAGATTCTAAAAAAATGTTACTAGTTATATAATCAAGATTATTTTTAAACCAGAAGTCAATTGGCACAAAAAATCTCTGTTTTTTTCTTTTTAAAATATCCTTAGGAACATTTTTTGTCATTGCTTTTTTTAAGATAAATTTTTCATTCAATCCTCTTAGTTTTAGTTTTGAGGGTATTTTTGATGAGAGTTCTACTATTCTATGGTCTAAAAAAGGAACCCTTGCTTCAATAGAATGTGCCATTGACATCCTGTCTAATTTTATTAACATATTATCAGGTAGCCAGGTCTTTATGTCTGAGAACAGCATTTTGTTAAGTAAGTCATAAGAATTTTTAAAGTAACAACTTACTAACGTTAAGTCAGAGTCTAGATTACCTATTTTTTTTATTAAATGTTTAGAATATAAAAGTCTTTTCTCCGACTTATCAAAGATAGATAATAATTCAACATAACTTTTAGGTGTGTTGTTGATAGTTGACAAGTAATTTGACAGTTTCATGAAAAAATTCTCTTTTGGCAAAAATTTAATAAGCCCCTGGATTAGACTTTTTTGAATCAATCTTGGAGCAATCTTATTATAAGCTTTTGCAAAATTCATTATTTTGTACTGTTCATAGCCTGCAAAGATTTCATCTGCTCCCTCCCCTGTTAAGATAACTTTGACTGACTTGCTGGCCTTTTCAGCCAAAACATAGTTTAGGACTGCTGTTGGGTCAGCAACAGGCTCATCCATATGCCATATAACCTTAGG
>CAYWLA010000099.1:0-4733 GCA_964458955.1 uncultured Methanosarcinales archaeon | reverse complement strand
AAGAAAAGAATATATTTAAATACTTGCAGAGGAACAATTTTTAAATATAAAACAAAAAAGGTGATTAACTTATGAAAGAGGGCATTCTTAATAATCTAAATAAAGGAATATTCAAAAAAAACAACATTATTGCTTTAATTTCTCTGGTTATTATCATCCTATTTTTTGCTTTTATATTCAGGAAACCAGCAGAATGCCCAGAATGCGATGAATGCATATGTGAGAAATGCCCTGATTGTGTCATGGACTGCTCATTATGCCCTGAGAAAACAAAAACAGAGACAGTAACTGTAACAAAATATGTATGCTCTGATGAGAGAGTAGTTGATAATATTGATGACTGTGAAACTATTCCTGATACAGAACTATATACAGATTTTGAGCCAATCTTAACCAATGAGGAGGGCACGTCAATAGTTAATGTGACACTAAGGCCAGCCTGCATAAAAGGGAAAAATGGCGGCCTTGTTTATTTTGAGACAGGTGTTCTTTCAAAAGATATTGTATTTGAGATCAAGGAAGAGGTTAATCAGGAATACAAAGAGATTTATAAAATGGATGGCCTGTTTGACCAATACAAATACTTTGAAATCTGTGATGAATGCAAAGGTGGTGCTGACTTTAATCTTGAGAAAAACAAGGCTTATCTGTTCAGGCTGAAATTTAATATGACTGTCCTAAATAGTATCCAGTATTCTAATGAGCATATCATCAATACAAATCCTGAATCTGATTATATGACAAAGAAATGCTCTTAATAATTTTTTCTTTCTTTTTTAACTCTTATTTTTGCTGCTTGCCACAGAAAGCTTTAAATATGAACTCAAATCCCCTTTAAAGAACAGGTATAAAATGGAAAATATAAAAGTATTCAACAGGTGGGGTGTAGAGGGAATAACTGTACAAGACCCAGGATTAAAGAGATATATTAATCTAGAGCCTAAAATAATACCAAAAACCGGCTCAAGATATGCTGGCTCAAGATTCCACAAGTCAAGGGTTTTTATTATTGAAAGATTAATCAACAAAGTTATGGTACCGGGACACAAAGGAAAAAAACATTTTATTAGTTCAGGCAATTCTACAGGAAAAGCACAAACTGCATGTTCAATTGTTGAAGAAACTTTGAGTATTATAGAAAAAAGGATAAAGCAAAATCCAATAGCTGTCTTTGTCAAGGCACTGGAAAATGCAGCACCAAGAGAGGAGATAATAACTATTGAATATGGCGGAGCAAGATATCCAAAATCAATTGAATGTGCACCACAAAGAAGGGTTGATGTTGCATTGAGATATATGGTGCAGGGCGCTTTTGCAAAGTCATTTAACTCAAAGAAAGGGGCTGTTAATGCACTTGCTGACGAAATAATAGCTGCTTACCAATTGAGCAATTCATCAAATGCAATCAAAAAGAAGCTTGATGCAGAAAGACAGGCAGATGCTTCCAGGTAAAATATCAAATTTCTTAATTTTCAAAAGATTTAAATAGATTCTTGCGAATAATCCTTATATGCATAAAAGATTTGTTATGGTTGATGGGCCTGATGGCTCAGGCAAGGGGATTATTGTTAATGCCCTGAAAAAATGGGCTGAGCAACAGCAGATTAAGGTGTTTGATTTAAAAGATTATTGCAGGGAAAATAACAGGTTTCCAGAGCCAGAGGAGATAAATGATTTTGATGCAATTATTTCCAGTGAGATGAGCTATTGCTGGGTTGGGAATGCTTTAAGAGAAGAAATAGTAAGAAAAAACAACCGCAATTATTCAATAACTTCAACAGCACATGCGTTTTCTTTAGACAGGGAAATCCTTTACAACATGGTTATAATTCCTGCCTTAAAACAGGGAAAATATGTTTTTCAGGAAAGAGGGATAATAAGCTCTATTGTTTATCAGCCGGTTCAGGGCAACATATCATTAACAGAGATTATGAGGCTTCCAGGAAATAAGCTTGCATTGCAGAATTCTCCAAACCTGTTGATAATATCACAGGTTGCACCAGAAACAATTATGCAAAGGCTCAGCCAGAGGCAGAAGCAGAATAAGGCTATTTTTGAGGAAATAAACTTTCAGAGAAGAGTTGAGCAAAGGTACAACAGCCAGTGGCTGAAAAACCTGTTTGAAAGCCATGGCTCAAAAGTTGTTTACTTAGACACAAACTTTCCAAAAACAGTTGAGGAAACAGAAAAAGAAGCAATTAAAATATGGGAAGATTTCCTTGAAAAAAACTGAATCATTGCACCCTAATATTCATTCTTAGATTGCTGTATTTTTTTTGGCATACTTTCTTTAGGTTATCTAAGAATTTTTTTGTTGGTGATTTTATATTACTAATCTTTTGATCAAGCGTGCCTTTATCAGATTTAAATGGCTGCAAGACCCACCTGCAGTTTAACTCATGAATATCTTTAGCTATCTCAAGAACATCCTCCTTTCTGAAAATAATCCCCGGAACAATAGTTGTCCTGATTTCTATCTGAATTTTATCCTGATTTTCCTTTAATACATCAAGTGTTTGCTTTATACTTTCAATAACATCTTCTGTTGCCCTAAAAAATGTTTTTGACTTTGTAACTTTTTCAAAAATCTCTTTTTTAAGCGGAGCCTTTATATCCAAGGCAATAAAATCCAGCAGGTTTTCATTGATTAATGATTTTATTGAATAGGGCTTTGAGCCATTTGTTTCAATACCAACCTTTAAACCCTGTTTTTTTGAGAATCTTGCAAGAGCTAATAATGCCTGCCTTTGAAGGCATGGCTCACCCCCTGAAAAGATTACAGAATCAATAAAACCAGAATTTTTTAATATCTCTTTTTTGATGTCTTTTAAGTCTTTTAAGAGTTCATCATTAAAGCCTATAAACTCCTTGTTTTTGCAATAACCGCACCTGAAATCACACCCAGAAAAAAATATTGCTATGCAGGCATTGGTTGGCCAGCCAGCTGCTGATAAAGGAACTATCCCGCCAATGTATGCCTGCATTTAGACACCTAACTCTTTTTATCTTTAGATACTTTTTCAATTTTTTCTTCATCAATGAATTCATTTAGTTTTGTGTTTGTTTTTGCTGTCTTGTATTTTATTCCGTTCTTCATTGTTATAACCTCTTTTAATTTAATCCAGTGCTTCCAAAACCTTTTTCTCCTCTTTTGGTGCTGTCAAGCTCATTAACTTCCTCAAACTTAGCTTCCTCCACCTTGTTAAATATCATCTGGGCTATCTTTGTTCCTTTTTCTATCTTAAATTCTTCAGTACCATGATTAATTGCTATAACCCCTATCTCTCCCCTGTAACCAGAATCAATTGTTCCAGGATTATTACAGGTTGTTATTCCTTTCCTTAATGCAAGACCAGACTTTGGCCTTACCTGGCCTTCGTAACCTTTAGGAATAGCCATGCTTAATCCTGTGCTAACCAGCACCCTTTGGCCAGGCTTAAGAACATAATCCTCTGTTGAATAAAGGTCCACTCCTGCATCGCCATCATGAGCATAATGCGGCAGAATTGCGTTTTCTTTTATTTTCTTTATTTTTATCTTCAGGTTTTCTGACAAAATCATCCCTCTTTTTTAATTTAAAAAATAATTAGTAAAATAATACAAAATAGGAAACACAACTCATATTTAAATTAGGTTAAGATTAAAAGTATATAATTAAAACAATTATTGTTCTAATGGAAACAAAGCTTAATAATCTTTTATTTTAATGTTTAAGGCTTTCTTTAGGTTTTTTAATGAATATACTCCAGTTGAAAAAACTGTTTTCCAAAGGAAATAGTTATGTTTTCCATAAGAAATGAAGTTGTTTTTCCATAAGAAAACATTGATTTTTGTTTTATTCAAGTAGTAGTTTAGCCAGCTTTGAACTGAAACAATGATACTAATTCATGCTTAATTGTCTTGCTTGTTTTTGCATCTATTTTTATGTTTATGGTGTTTAGAGAGCTTGTGATAAAGGTTATGTTCCACAGCTGGCCAAGCTCAATGTTCTGCAGGATAGCTATTGTTTTTGTTACAACCTCTTTAGGATATTTTTTCTCTTTAATATTATTAGCTTTTTTCAGGATATAATCCAAGTCAAATTTAACATCTTTTAGGTTAACATTTTTTACAGATGTTCCTGGTTTTTTGAAAACATCCTGCTCTGGATTGATTTCAATATTGTTGTTTATAGTAAAAACTGCAACCTTATCCAGCTTTTTGTCATAATAGCCAATCTGCCACTCACTTTTTTCTGAGTTTTCAATCATAGTAAAGGCATATGCTAAATATGCTTCTTTGTTCTTAGAAATCCATTTTTTGAATTTACTGCTTTCTTTTAACTTTTTTAGCGCTGTTTTAAAACTCATTGTTTTTAGAACAAATGGGAGATTTATATAGCTTTTGTTTTTAAAAAGATTTTTATATAATCTGCTTTTAGTTTATCTCATGGATGAAATAACAAAAATAAGCCCCGAGCTTAAGATATTATTAGAAAAACAGCATTATTGCTTTAGCGGAGAGCACTCTGCTGTAAAGATATGCACCTGGACAAAAAAATCCTTAGTAGATGAAGGGATTTGCTATAAGGAAAAGTTTTACGGCATAAGATGCCATCTATGCTGCCAGATGACTCCTGCAGTAGGGTTTTGCACAAACCAATGCATTCATTGCTGGCGCGATATGGATTATACTGTTGGAACAAAAATGAATGATGCTGTGGATGAGCCAAAAGAAATAATAAAAAAATCAAT
>CAYWLA010000098.1:0-4814 GCA_964458955.1 uncultured Methanosarcinales archaeon | reverse complement strand
ATATCATTGTCCCATGTCTTTATCTTTGTGCTTCTAAGGCTAATATCATAAACTATCCCGCTTTCTCCTGGGTCAATTTTTATTCTGTCACCAATCCTGTATGTCTTGTCAAGTATAATTGAGATTCCACCAAATATATTTGAAAGGCTGTCCTTAAGGGCAAATCCAAGTACAATTCCTGCTATTCCAACACCAGCAAGCAGCCCTGTTATATCCTTACCCCAGATGTCCAGTATAAACATCAAGCAGGCAATAATCAAAACGATATTTGATAATTTATGTATTAATGGAAGCATTGCATCAACGCCAGATTTTGTTCTCTTTGCCCAGCTTGTTCCCCAGAAGTCAATGAATATATCAATGAGTATTATTACAAAATATACAGCCAGGATTGCTATAAAAGAATTGATTATTCTTGATAATAATAATGTCATGATTCCAAGATGCAGCAGCACAAACCTTACACCAATCAAGACTATAACATATGTTAAAAATGGCTCTGTTTTTTCAAGAAGCACATCATCAAACTTTGTTTCTGTCTTCTCAGTTATTTTTTTTAAATATTTTCTTAAAACAACTGTAACTGTTTTTGCTATTACTATAAATAAAATGAATATTATTGCTGCTTCTACATACGAATTCTTGAAAATTTCTATTATAGTGTTCAGCTCCATATATTTTTTTGAAATTGAGATTGTATTTATAACTTTCTGTCTATTTAGAAATAGTAACAGGCTTGTTTTCCTTAACTACAATAGAATAAGAGTTTGGTATCTTTTTTGAAAATCTCTTTAGGGCACTCTTTGCTGTTTCAAGACCTTCTTTATTAACCCTGGCTATGCATACCTTTTGCCCTTTCTTGACCTGAGCAGCTGCACCAATAGGCTTCCCAAATGACATTTTCATTCCTGTTGACATTCTGTCAGCCCCTGCACCGCTTGCCAGTGGGTTTTCTCTTAAAACATGAAATGGATAAATCATAATTTTCATAAAATAGCCTGTTTTTCCAAGTTGTTTTTCAAGTGATCTATTGCTGGTCTGCCTTGCAGATTCTATTGCATCATGCCTTATCTGCAAATCAGTTTTTGAAACAAGCTCAAGCGTATAATTAAATTCTTTTTTTGGATCACCCATCTCAAATCTTATTATCTTGATATTAGGGCTTGACCTGATAAAAGATTTTTTTCTGAACTTTGATATTCTTGTGTAAGGTCTTTCAACTTTTCTGTAAGCTGCAAACTTTCTTAATCTTGCCATGCTTTTTGGGAATTGTGGATAATTTAAAAAGCTTTCTAAAGGGCAGTTGATTATAATAGAAAGTTTTATATATAATTGCTATATTAGTATACTTTATTCAAAGAGGTGGTTTTAATGAAACTAAAACATAAGAAAGGAGGAATGGAGATATCTATTAATACAATTGTGGTTTTAATTCTGGCAGTGACAATCCTAGGTGTAGGACTTAAATTTATAAATGATATGCTCAAACCAGCTTTTGAAGACATAGATGAGCAGAGGGAGCAGAGAAGAAATGAGTTTATTGATGAATTAAAGGAAAGCGGCGAGAGATTTACTTGGGATATGAATTTTAATGAGATGAAGAAAGCTGAGGAAAAAACAATTTTCTTTGGTGTAAAAAATGAGTTAGAGAGAACAATGGCATTTGGTGTAAATTTTGGGTGCACAAGTTCAATAGATGATGAAGCAGAACCTGCAGATGATATAACCTTTAAATTCTTTGGTCTAACAGAGGAGATTATAAAAGATGATGTTGCTGTTGACACTGTTGTAATAAAAGTAGAGCCTACTGCAAAATCAACAATCTACAGATGTAAAGTTATTCTAGGCCAGGATGGAGACGCTCCAGAACTTGATGATCTAGAAGATTATTATGCTTCAAAATCATTCCAGATAAAGGTTAAGTGATTTGAATTGTATAGGGGATATTTCATGAAACATGAATATTTTTTTTTAATATTAGTCTTTGTTATGTTATTTGCTAGCGGATGCAAGGAATGCAAAACCAGCCTGGATTGCAATGATTATGTAATGGAAAACTACGGCTCTTATTCTAAGAGTTGCCTTGATATAGACTGCATTGAAAATAAATGCAGTATTGATGTTGAGAATAACTGCTGTGGAAATGATGATTGTGAGAAAACTGAGTCAGAATGCAGTTGTCCAGCTGATTGCGGCAAATGCAGCGGCAAGGCAAAGGTTCAGTCAGGCAGTAAAAAAGTTGATGCAGATTATCTTGAGTATGGATGTGAAAATAATAAATGCATGTTAACTTTTGACAAATCAGTTGTAAGAACCCTTGATTTATATGATGATAAAACTCTCTCCTACTTTAAATGGGATATAATGACATCAATTGACCAGCCATTTGATATTGACAATTCAAAGTTTAAGGTCAGCATTGAACTTAAAGACACAGATGAAGATTTGATACTTCCAGTGGTTATAACGAGACTGAAGCTTATTGATGGAGTTGAAAAAGGGCTTATAGTCGGACAAAAAGATACTGAAGAAAAACTAAATGTAATTGGAGATTCTGTAACAGAAATAATACCTATAAGACCTGATAGTATGAAGGATATAGAAGATGAGAAAAAACTTGAACTTGTGATAGAATATAACTATAAAATAAGGGAAAAAACTGGGAGCAACAGTGAGGGAGAGCCAATCTATGAGGAAAAGATAGAGAGGAAGACTTATTCAAAGACATATAATTCAAAGATTTTCTTTGTAAATCCTGATGAGGAAAGCTGATGAAAAGAATAAATAAAAAAGGAATGGAACTCTCAATAAATTTTATTGTGATATTAATACTATCAATAGTTGTATTTGGATTTGGAATAAAGATTCTTTCTGGGATATTTAGGAATGCAACAGAAATGGGAAGCATGACACAGGAAGAGATTAACAGGCACCTTACAGACATTATGTGCGATTCATCAGAGAGAATATGTGTTGCACCAACAAGAATAGAATTAAGACCCTATGGTTCAGGTTATTTCACAATAGGAATATTAAATACATATGATTATGAAACAACATTTTACATTGGTGTTAAACAATCTACTAATGATGAAATACCTACAATTAATGGAGACTACTGGATTTTAGGAGAAGATTTTGTTAAAATAAACCCAAATGAGCAAAAAAAACTTGGTTTGGGAGTACTTGTCCCTGGGGGAACAAAGAAGGGAACATATGTCCTCAATGTTTATGTATGCAAAGGAGATAGTTTATCATCCTGCGATAAAGATTCCCCTCCAGATGTTAGGTATGGCACAACCCAGAAATTATATATTGTTGTTCCTTAACTTAAGCCATTCACTAAATCTTTTAAGGCAGCCTCTTGGTTTCTTGCTTTAACAATTCCTGAAGAAACCAGAATTCCGTCTGCACCCAAATCAACTGCTTTTTTTACATCCTCTTTGTTATGTATTCCTGCACCGCAAAGAACTTTTATTTTTTTGTTAATTGATTTTATTGCTTTTACAGAATCGCTTATAACCTCTGGCTTTGCTTTTGAGACCGAGACTTTTCCGCCGATTAATTCAGGTGGCTCTACTGCTATGAAATCCGGGCCTAACTCTGCAATCTTTTTTGCATCATCATCATCTTTTGCACATATAACTACTGTTAGCCCAGCTTGTTTTGCTCTTTCAATTGAGCTTTTTAATAAATCAAAATCAAGCCTGTGCTCAGAATGATTTAATAATGTTGCTTCTGCACCAGCCTGCTTTGCTGACTCTGGCAGCAAAAATCCAGTGTTCTTTCCAAAGCTTATTGCATCAATGTGCTGGCTTAAAACTGGTATGGAAACAATCTTTGAAATTCTGTAAATATCAGTGCTCTGGACTGCAATAGCAATGCTTGTTTTTGTTTCTTCTGCTGTTTTATTGCATATCTCTGCAAGCTTTACTGCATTTTTTCCTGTTGATTCTTTGTATGTTTTGAAGTTCACAATGATTATTGGTGTTTTTAGCATTTTATTTTATTAAAATATGTTTTGTTTTAAATATCTTTTTATGATTTAAACATTTTTCTTTTTGAATCTTAAAACAATAAAAATTGCTATAACAAATAAAACAATGCTTACAATTTGGGCTCCTGTCAAGCCAAGAAGAACTCTCGGCTCTATTCTTATGAATTCTATCAGGAATCTGAATACACTATATATCATAATATATGTTAGGAATAAAGATCCATTGAAACTCTTTTTGTGTTTTTGTTTTGAAAGGAAAATAAAGATTAAAAACAATGCAATGCTTGAGTAAATCTGGGTTGGATGCCTTATTCCTCCAAGATAATTGATTCCCCATGGCAGGGTTGTTTCAATGCCATAACAGCAGCCCCTTAAAAAACAGCCAATCCTTCCAATTGCCTGCGCAAGAGGAATTGAAGGAGCACATATGTCTGTAATTTTCCAAAAGTTCAGCTTGTTTTTTCTGACGTAGAAAAATCCAAATAAAACTCCTCCTATAAAGCCACCGTGGAATGCCATTCCGCCTTCCCAAAATTTAAATATATCTGATATGCTTGTTGGGTTAAATAAAATATAGCCAATTCTTGAGCCAATGATTGCTCCTATTATAATATAGGCAACAAGGCTGTAAATCTTTTCAGGGCTTATGCCTTTTCTTTTTGCTTCCCTTGCTGCCAGGATTGTTGCAGCAATAAATGCAATTGCAACCATAAACCCCCAGCTGTAAATCTTTAGAAATCCTAAATCAAGCAAAACCGGATGAGGAGTGTATGGCAACATATTATTTTGGTTCTTTTGATTTTTTAAAAAACTTTCT
>CAYWLA010000097.1:0-4845 GCA_964458955.1 uncultured Methanosarcinales archaeon | reverse complement strand
CATGCCATTGTTTCACCTCTCAAAATTATTCTAAACTGTTTGTGATCTTATTCTTAATTTCTTCTGCCAATTTTTTTAATTTGTTTATATCTGCTTTTTCACCTGTTTGGGTAGTTATATAACCCTCATATTTTTCAAAGAAGATATTTTTTGGCAGCATTTCATTAAGTTGTTCTTTTATTCCATGCAAAGGATATAATTTGATGTGAGCGTGATTCACACCCATTCCTTCCATAACCATTGCAACCTTTTTCACATTTAGTCCTTTTTCAAGAATCTTAGCTACTTTTTTTGATGCAGACATTAATCTTAGATACACTTCTTCTGGTATATTAAAAGCATAAGAATCATAATGCTTTTTTGTTAAAACAAGGGTCATTCCTTTGGTGTTTGGCATCACATCTAAAATTGCCAGAAATTCATCATTTTCCCAGATTTTTGCAGAGTCAAATTCTTTTTTTACAATCTTACAAAATATACAGTCCATTTTAACCTCCTATAATTCTATTAAATTATGCTTGCTTTGTCCCATGCCAAACTTCTCTGCTGCCTTGACCTGTTCTGTTCCTGATTTTTTGTTGAACTTCAAAAAAACATCTTGCCCCTCATTTTTTAATATAACATCATAGGCAGCCATATCAATTGCAACTCCATCAGGGCTTGCTAAAAAACCATAATCATTTGCAATAATCTCTCCAGGGTGTGACTGACAGTCGCATAGCTTTGTGATATTTTTTAAGAATGAAATATAATAAACTTTCTTGAATTTTGACTGGGCAACAGCAGCCCCCTCTGCTAACAATGTATCAAAATAATTTACTTTTGTTTTAATTGCTGAATTTGGGCATGCATAAACACAATCAGAGCAACCATAGCATGTTCCAAATATTGGTTTATCCTTCACTTTCAGGGTTTCCAAAGGGCATGCTCTTTCACAAGCTTTGCATTGTGTGCATTTGCCAACAAATACTGGCTCTCCGCCATAATGTATATCACTTTTTGTTTTTTTTGTCAAAGCACCCATTCCTAAATTCTTAATAGCTCCGCCAAAACCAGTGCAAACATGGCCTTTAACATGGCTTACAACCAAAACAGCGTCTGCATCAACAAGCTCTTTGCAGACTTCATAAGTTAAATTTTCTCCTTTTACACTAACATTCTCATCATTTATTCTAATCTCTCCAAGCTTGCCCCATCCTTTTTTAATGGCAAAATTTTTGTAAGAATCAGCATTACTCCTCAAGCTGCTGTATTCTACTAATGAATCAAACAAAAAGAATTTCATATTAAGCTCATTCAAAATATCTGTTACTGGCTTAATATCCTCTGGCCTAAAAGCTGTTTTATTGCCTGGCTCACCAAAGTGAATTTTGATTGCAATTTTATTGCAGTCTTTAAACTTATCCTTAATTTCTTCTTTTACCTTTAATAAAAATTTAATTTCATCATCTGAGTGATATACATTTACCATTATTTTACCTCATTTTTTAACTGGACAGACCGGGATTTGAACCCGGGGCCTCGCCCTAGCCAAGGGCGCATTCTACCGGACTGAACTACCTGCCCATAGCTTAAGAGAAATAAGGTTAGTTTAAAAAGATTTCTTTAAAAGCTGGTAATTGAATTATTTAAGATTAGAAAAAAGTAAAAATTATTAGCTATAGTTACTCTAAGAGGATACAATACCCTAAATTTCCATATACTTTCTCTTGATGTATTTAACAAAAGGTTTTTCTTTATGTTCTATTTGATATTTGTCTAATACATTGTAGTAATTTTCTAAGTCTTCAATTCTTATGTCTATTAAGGGATATTTTCTTTTCCATAATACCAAATTCATTAGCAATCTTGATAACCTGCTGTTTCCATCTGCAAAAGGTTGTAGTGAGATAAGTTTCAAATGAATAAATGCTGCTAATTCAACAGCATGCAGTTTTCTGTTTTCTGCTTTGTACCACTTAAAGAAATTCTCAAGTTCTTTGTCAACTTCATTCCATTTTGGAGGAATATATGTTGTCCCCCCTATTTTTATATTTCTTTCTAATTCACTTCTTAATTTTCCTGCAATTTCATCATCTACTCCGGAGAATAATACTTTGTGAAGTTTTTTTATGAATCTCAAATCCAGCTTTCCGGAATACTTCGTAATAGCAACTATTCCTTTTTCATGGTTTTCTAATTCCCTTACAGTTTTAAGATTTTTGAAACCTTTTGGAATAATACCATCTTTCAGGATAAGATATGTCTGCCTTAATGTAACATCCACTCCTGACAGTTTACTGCTATCATAAGTGTATCTAATCATAAAATTTTCAAAGTTTTTCTTTTTCTCTAAAGGGCTTAATTTTTTGATCTCCTGATGGTATTCTTCTTTTTTCTTATCAATATCTTCTATATCTTTTGCAGATAGATACTTAAATTTTTTCCCTTTAATCTCTCTTAGAAATTCCTTTTTTAATTGTGCTAATCTCCCTTTTGGTGGCAGAACTTTACCTAAGTATTTTGTCTTTTGAATTATTTTATCTCCTTTCCTAACTGAATGACCTAATACATAATAGCCTTTTATTTTTCTTACAAATACCATATCATCAAATATACACTACATCTATTTAAACTTTTTGTTTATACACTACAAACTTAATAAAAAAGTTGAGAGATTAGTATAAAAATAAGAAAAAGAATTACCTTACAGCCAGTTTTATATCTCCTTCATGAACTGTTTTCCTACCTGAATGCTGTGCAATCTTTGCTGCTTTTGTTGAAATCTCCTCTGCAATATCTGTTATAACATCAGTAAATGCGTCAATTGCTTCTGCAGAAACCCTTTTTGCGCCTGCATCAAGCAATATTCTTGCAAAAGGAGCCTTTGGTATTATGCTTATATTTCTTGCCATATTATCTACCTCTTATTTATCATATTATTATTACAAAAAATGTAAAATCAACCTTGTTTATATAGGTTTCGCTTAATTATGTTGTGTGTAAGATTATTTAGAATTTTGGATTATCAAAAGATTTATTTATTTTTCTTTGTTGATGATTTCCTGCATTAAATCCCCATATTTTTTATTCTCGATTTTGCTTTCTGGAGAAATTATCTTCAATAATTCAAGACATTCTTTTTTTGCAATTTCTTTTTTATTGTATGAATCAACAATTTTTTCAATCTCAACAAAAAAACCAAGTTTTTCAACTTCATCAAGGTCAATAGAAAAATCTTTATATTTGTAAGACTGTCTTTTTTTGTCTACTGTAAATGCTTCTTTAAAACCAAGCTTGTTTAAAAAATCAACACCTAGATTAACATCAGAAATTTCTGATTTAATTTCTATCCCTGCTCCGCTTTTCCTGTTAATCTCCTTGAACTCAATGAGGCAATTATTATTAACACATCTTATTCTTGGAACAATTCCACCTTCAATTATCATACTGTTTTCATCAAGAAATTTAGGATGGCCAAAGATTTTATCTATCTGGTGTATAGATTTAGAAAATTCGGCACCAATATCCTTTAACTCATTTTTAATTTTATTAAAGTCCTTAACCCTTGCTCTAATTTCAACTTCAATCATAAAAATGAATAAGAACAACTACTTTAAAACCTTTCCTGTTTTTATATACCACATATAAAGGTCAAGCTCTGCGCATGACATGCTGAGCTTTTGGATACTCATCAAGTTTGTATTGAAGATATTTGGTTTGGAATATATTTTAGAGAATTTCTTATTTCTTCTGTTAATTTGTTTTTCATAGCTATAAATCTTGTTTTTTGATCTTTTATGTTGTGAATCATTAAACCCTCATTACTTATTTCAAGTTTATATCTATCCCTTTCTTTATTTTTAAGGTCATATTTATTCATATATCCATTTAATATATTTAACATATAAGAAAAATTCTTTATTTCTCCATCAGTTAATTTTTCTTTAGGAGATTCATTAAAACAACTTAAATCTGCTTTTTCTAATATTTTGATATAATCTTTAATTTCTCCAACTACATTTCTATCTTTTCCTTTTATTTGACTAACTAACACAGGAATATATCTTATTCCTGAAATTTTTTGTCCTACTGAACTATAAAGCGCATTAAAACATTCCAGAGAATATTTTAAATTATGAATATCTCTGTCTATTATTTCAGTTAAACTATGTCTTTTTTTATTATTTTCTAAACCAAATAAACCTTTTAAAAGATATGTGTGAAGGTCAGCATGAGTTCCAAAAGGTGTCTTAATTCCTTTATATTTTTCACTTAAAGCATCTTTTTTTAATCTTCCAAACATATCATTAATTTCTACTCTTCCTACAATCACAAATAATTCTATTGCTATATCTATTTTTTCTTTATGAATTAGTTTTTTATCATCAAAGAGTTTATTATAACAATTAGCTACTGCTTTTTCTAAGTTTTTTTTAAGGGGAGTATTAACTCCACTTTGGTCAGCAAGTTGAGTAAGAAAACTTGATTTTGATTGAATCATATTGAATCCAATAAGAGGTGCTGTATAACCGTGAAATAAGTATTTTTCTACCCAATCATAAACTTCTTCTTTGTCCCAATTTGCTAGTTCTTCAACAAGTTCATGTGCAGATTGTAGGTATTTAGTCATAAATAATGTTAGTTATACTAAATTTATAAAGTTTTCTATTTTGTAACTACTAAATAAAGACTAGGAAGAGTTTGCTAAATTTACTAAAAGAAAAAAGATTAGTTTACACAAAGTCCGTGCATGTTGCAGAGTATCCTTGCTTTCAACCAATAATCACTTCAAAACCTTTCCTGTTTTTATACACCACATATAAAGGTCAAGCTCTGCGCATGACATGCTGAGCTTTTGGGCCA
>CAYWLA010000096.1:0-4946 GCA_964458955.1 uncultured Methanosarcinales archaeon | reverse complement strand
TGCACGTGGAGGAATAGCGCTTTCAAACCTCCTTAACAGCTGGCTCGATATTGATTTTATAACAAACTGGAGAAAGAAAACTGATGAATTCTTCTCAGAGACTGTTATTGGAAGGGTAATAAGCGGGAAGTGGGAAGAAAGTGTCTGCCATTCAAAAATTGAGAAAATACCAGAAAATATTGCTGTTATAAACGTAAATAATATTATGGGATTTGCAGCCCACGTTGAAGGAGAAAGAAGTGCTGCAATAACAACAAACAACCAAACATTATATTTCTACAAGATAACATTTGGAGTTAATCCCTATGGCATGGGAAACATCACATTCGAGCTTTTGATAGATGGAAATGTTGTTGACCTTGACAATGATGGAATGGCTGACAAAATAGAGCTTGAAGCAGATGAAACTTACAGCGGAACAGGAGAAAAAGCAGTGGTAAGGCATAAGCCAGAGATATATAAAGAAGTATGCCTTAAGTTCTATAACACAGAAAATTTAAATGCAGAATTCAGAAACTCCTTAAAAGATAACAAGCTCTGCAACAAGATAAATGAGGTTGATTTAAGCTCTGTTGAAATTTCTGAGCAAGCAAGCTCAACAGCTGTTTCCAGCACATCAACTGGTCAACAGGGATGGTAAAATGGCATATTTAAATGATCAAATAAGCTTATTCAAAAAAAGCTTTAAGATTGATAAAAAGAGATTTCTTTCAGTAATAATTTTTGATTTTGTTTTTATCCTAGCTTCATATATTGTACTCTTTTTATGCGGTATGTGGTTAAACAGCTCTGCTTCAAAAATAAGCGGATTAGACCTAACAACCCTTACTGAAAATGCTGTAAATGAGCTTGCTGCACTAAAAAGCTTCTACTATGGAATACTGGTCTGTTCACTGCTATTAATCATATTTTTGTTTTTTGCATGGTCTTTTTTCCAGGGTTTTATATGGAATACTATACTTAAAAAGAAATTTGATTTGGATTATTTCAAGAAGTTCCTGCTGTTAAACCTGGCTTTTATTCCATTATCAATAATTATATTTTTTATGGCAGCAGTCTGCTTTTGGTCTTTTAATTCAGTATTTTTATTTTTTCCAACTACTGGACTTAACAAAAACCTTATTATGTTTATATTATTGGTTTTATTCACTTTTGTTTTCCTGCCAATCCTGCTTTATATGATCAATTTTATATCAATTTTATATTTTTATTTTACAAAGAAAAGCAAAATATTAGATTCTTTTAAAAATACATTTGATGTTGCAGTTAAAAAAATTCATTTGTTATACATCCCCTGCCTGATAATGAGCCTTCTCTTTGTTTTTTTAGCTGTAATCACAATACCATTTAACATTCTGCCAGTGTGGCTTACATCATTAGTTTCATTTGTTTTGCTT
This sequence comes from uncultured Methanosarcinales archaeon, assembly GCA_964458955.1. Lineage (GTDB taxonomy): Archaea > Nanobdellota > Nanobdellia > Woesearchaeales > CG1-02-33-12 > CG1-02-33-12. The sequence continues at coordinate 3,549 of CAYWLA010000096.1, read as the reverse complement.
GTTATTTATGCAGCATGGGCAAGGTTTTACATTGCAGTTGTTATAGCAGAATTAGAGAGAATTCACCACAAGATTTAAATATGCGTTATATAGAGTATTCTTAGAGGTATTATGAAAAAAAGAGGCCAGGTAACAGTATTTGTAATAGTTGGGATTCTTATTCTTCTTGCCTTTTTGCTTTTTTTTTATCTAATAGGAAAAACAACTATTTTCACTCCAGATGTTGTTGTGCCGCAAGAGGTTGCCCCTATAAAAAGATATGTTGAAAGCTGTATGCAGGATATTGGCGAAAAAGCTGTGATAAAGCTTGGAATGCAGTCTGGGTATGTTGAAATACCAGAAGACATAGCCATGAATCCAGGAGCTTATATTCAGGTTGGTGGTCCAATAAAACTGCCATATTGGTATCTCAATGGAATTGATACTTCACCAACATTAGCTAATATGCAATCCCAAATATCAGACTATGTTTCAAAAAACCTTAAATCATGCTTGAAAAATTTCTCTGACTTTGATGAGTTTGTTATAGAGGAAAAAGGAGAAATCAAAACAAAAACAGTTATAGCAGAAGAGGAAGTTGTTATAACAGTAGATTATCCATTAGTTATTAAAAATAAAATGGGGGATAAAATAACTACATTATCCCAATATGCGGCATCTGTTCCAGTAAGGCTTAAGAAAATCTACAGGCTTGCAAAGGGAATAATGGAATCAGAAAATAAGGGCATGTTCCTTGAAAAGACAACTATTGACCTAATGGCTCTTGACCCTGAAATCCCTTTTACAGACATGATTTTCTCATGCAAAAACCTTGAGTGGAGCAAGGCAGATGTTGAGCAGTCTGTCAAAGAGCTATTATATTACAACCTACCAAAGATAAGGATTGACAAAACAGATTATATTCCCTTTTTATATGATCCTGTAATATACAGGAAATTTCAGGAAATAGATATTGAAAAAGATCCAATGCCAAATGATATACCAGAAGATATTTATGAATACAATCATTTTTTCTGGGCTCCTGTTAGTGAAAATTTTGATGATATGAAAGCAGGAATAAGGTATATGCAGGACTGGGGAATCCAGCTTGAGGCAAGGCCAAGCGACGGAGATGTTATGAAATCCAACATGGTTGAAGGATCTCAAAAATATCTCAGTATGTTCTGCATAAATATGTATCACTTCACATATGATATTATTTATCCTGTTGAAATAGCAATAAGAGATGAAAAGTCATTTAATAATAATGGTTATGTTTTTAGGTTTGCATTTCCAGTCTTGATTAACCATAACCAGGGTGACAGGTCTGACTTTGGAATAACAAAGCTTGCAAGCTATCAGGACACAGGATTTTGCAATGAATTAACAGAAGAGGATTATATTATTAGTGCACAAAATTCAAGAACAAATAAGGATTTGGATAATGTGAGCATTTCATTTAACTGCATAAAGTATCAATGCGATCTGGGATTTATAAAGCCAGAGGCAAACAGGTACAGACTAAAAACAAAGCTGCCTTCAGCATGTGTTAATGGAATAATAATAGCAGAGAAAGATGGATATTTAAGAGCAGAGCAGCAGGTTATGAAAAATGATGTTTTAGTTATGATGTATCCATTGAAAAGCTTTGATTTTAATGTCATGAAAGTTAAGATTGATGAAAACAATGAGAACATAACAAGTAATTTGGGCAGTAATGAAAAAGCAGTAATATACATCAAGTCATTAAATAAAAGCCATGATGTCTTTGCAACATATCCTACTGAAGAAGGAATGGAAAAAATAGAGCTTATTGACAATGATAATGAGTATTACCTTGAAATTTTCCTTATGAATGGCGATCAGCTTACAGGCGGCTTTAAGGCAGACTGGAAACTAAGCTACAATAATCTTATTGGCAAGGATGAAATAACATTTTATGTTTATGACAAAGGTGTTGCAAAAACAGATGATGATAAGGTAAATATGATAAAGTTCTTAAATAATAATAGAAATAAGAATGAATTAATGCCAAAATTTGAATGATGTTATGATGAAAGACATAAAACTAAAGTTAATAGCAATCAGCTGCATATTTCTTATATTAGGCATGCCTGTTTATACTGCAAGGGTTTTTGCACAGGATGAAGAGCAGGTTATTGAGGATAAAACTCCCCCATCAATAAACATAGAAAAACCTCCTGAAAAAGTTAGTGAACCATTTCTTGACATCAAGGGAACAACAAATGAGCCTGTAGTAATTGAGGTTACTCTTAATTCCAATTATTATGGCACAGCAAGCTCAACTGAAGATAATTCAATTTCAATAGGCATAACACTAACAGAAGGAGAAAATAAGATAGTTATTAACTCAACAGATGCTGGCGGGAATTTTGTTATAAAGGAGTTTAATGTTTTCTGCGATTCAGAGCAGCCCCAGATAATTTACAATAATATATATGAGTTAAGCCCTGCATACACAGCAGAACAGACAGTTAAAGGACAGGTAAATAAGGCAGATATAAACATAGATGTTTTTGTTAATGGAAAGAAAGAAAATTCTGGAAAGTCTGATTCTGAGGGTAATTTTGAGATTGATATAAAATTAGATAAAAACATTAAAATAGGTGTAACAGACAAAAGCATAACTGTTGGAACAGAGGAAGGAAATGCATGGGAAAACAAGATAAAGATAGTTGCAACAGATGATTATGGCAGAGAAACAACTGTTGAAGATATTGTTACATACACTCTTTGTGGCTATGGCTCTGACTGGGATGTCAAAACAGGCAAGATAACTCCAGATGTTGTAATACCAGAATATCTTATACAGGGGATAGCACAGTTCAGCTTTCCAATTAATCTTACATATAGGGGCAGAGGTGATCCCAGCGAGGTTGCTTTAACGAGCGAGCCGCAGCTTACAAGCTATGGCCTAAGCTTGTCATCAATGGAAGAATACCAGGATGAGCTATTTGCAGGCAGTGCAACAAGCTACTGGAATGATGATTACACAATTGGATATTTTGTTGTGAACCTTAACAGCTGGACAAAAAGCAAAGAAGAACTTAATAACCTTAGTTTTATAAAAATACCAGTAAGGCTTGATGTGTATTATGAGTATGAAGACATGAATGGGGATACTGTTGAAAACACGCAAAGGAACTGCTGGACAATCAGCATTATGGTTGACAAGGAAATTCCTCTTGACAAGATTCCAAAAAAATTGCTTAACTCCACTGTAAACCTCTTAAATTCAACTATAACCCTTATTGATGCAATAAAAAAACCAATTGACACAGTTAAAAAATACACTTTTGTTGGATGCGCTGCATCATGGGCGCTGTATTTTGTCCAATCACTTTCTGTAGAGTTTTCATGCGTTAATGTAAAACAGGATGCAATCATTGCATTGATAAATGGTGATGATACATGTTCTGTATCACCTGAACAAGACACAAGCGGAAATATTATAGGGGGTGATTGTGATGCCTGCCTTCAATCTTTAAAATCATTAAGAGAAACTGAAAAGATTAGAAACTGGCTTTGCGACAGAATATTCTGCCCAAG
>CAYWLA010000095.1:0-5005 GCA_964458955.1 uncultured Methanosarcinales archaeon | reverse complement strand
ATAAGTCTTTTATTCAAGAAAGATTTGAAGATACTGTAACTCTTATCAACCAAGGGTATATTACTCTTTCGAATTTTGAGTTCAGCCAAACTGCTTTAAATGTCTTTTATGCGGCAATAACTAGGTCAATTAAGGATTTTTTTGTAAAGAATTGGAGAATATTGTCTGTGATAGTAATTGTGATAATCCTTCTCTTGATTATTTTTTGGAAAACAATTAAAAAATCAGTCATACAAAATAAGCTGGATAATATGTACGCAAGAAAGTCTGCTATAGACAAACTTGTTAAAAAAATACAGTATGATTATTTCAAGAAAAAAACAATGTCTGAAACAGAGTACAATGTAAAGATTAAGACTTTTGGCGATATGACCAGAGAAATTGACAGGCAGATTCCAGAAATTCGAGAGCAGTTGGTGAAGATTGATAAAAAAATGCTTTTTGCAAATCAAAAACAAGGCAAAAAAAATGAAAACATTATCTTTAAAAAGTAGAAAGTATAGTAATATTCGTAATTAAGAGGAGTAATATGGCTAAAAAAAAGAGTAAAAAATCAAAAAAGAGCAAGGTTATTGTAAGTACAACCACTAAAAAAGAAAATAAAAAAGATAAAGAAGAATATATAAAAATAGGTATTCGGGGGTTTGATGAACTTTTTAAAGGCCATTATGGGATTCCATCTGGAGATTCTGTTCTAATTGAAGGTGGTCCGGGAAGCGGAAAAACAGTTTTTTGCCTTGCAGCCTTAAATGAACTGTGCAAGCAAGGAAAAAAATGCTTGTATATGAGTTTTGAAGAGCCTGAAGAGAGATTGATAAGCCATATGAAAAATTTTAATTGGAAGGTTGATGATTATATTCAGAAAGGATTGTTGAGGATAAGCAGATTTGATGCATTGGACATATCCCGAAGCGTTGAAGCCCTATTAAGTGCAGCTAAAAAAGAGCTTTTAATTGAAGTTGACCCTGTTCTATTTCCAGAGGATTTTAAGCCCGATTTTGTGGTATTAGATTCTCTTACAAGCATAGCAAGCGCATTTTCTGGGCAGGAGTCAAGATTTAGGATATACATGGAACAGCTCTTTAGATATTTAGAAAAAAATGGTATAACTAACTTCCTGATAAGGGAAGTTTCCACACCATCGCATATAGGCAGTACATTCAAAGAAGAAGGGGAAGCGGTTTCATTTCTTTCAGATGGCATAATAGTGCTGTATAGCGTAAGGTATGATAATGGAGAAAGAGGGAGAGCAGTTGAAATAGTGAAAATGCGCGGAGTTGATTTTGATAAAAAAACTGTTGATTTTAGAATAGTTGACAAGAAAGGAGTATTCATTAATCCCAAAAAAGTTCTGAAAAAAGAGGAAAAGAACAAGTTTACTTTGACATAAGTTTCAAGTTTGAAACATAGCTCTTTAGTATGCTTAATTTATTCTTAATTCTAAAACTATCTTTTAATATCTCTGGGTAGTTTATTCCTATTTTTTATACCCTATTGAGAATTTAAAACTTTAAAATCATTTTTATTAGACAATCTAAAAAATAAAAAATGGGCGATTCATAAAATACGACTGCTATCCTTTTAAATTTTTCTATTCGTTATCATTTGAGAGTTACACCATTTAGAAAGCTTTATATATACTGCAAAATATATGTTCAGGTAGATAAAAACCCTAGATGGCGATTAAGAGCTGATAGGATAAACATGATCAAGCTTCAGAGAAATTTGGAGAATGAGAAATTAGAGTCAGTTCTGTTTTATATTAATTTTCTTGTATTTAAGATTCCTGTTATGTACTTTAAGGAGGGCATCTAACATGCCAACCCCCTTCATTTCATGTTGGGGGATTGCTGTTTATGTTCTGTGTAAAAAGGGGGTGGAAGAATGGCTTCTCTAAAATTAAAAAAGAACTTTTCTGAAGGGGTAGTTGTTCCTAGAAGCATAATCAAGAGCAGGGGAAAGATGTATTATAAAGAGGCAAATCGGGCATGGTGCTTTCTACGATTAAGAAAAGAGATTCTAGATGAATTTGATGAATTAAGAGAAAAATATTGCAATTTTTCTTATGATGTTGTTTATTATAAAACTTATGAAGAATTGGAAAAAGCATTAAAAGACTTTAAAAAAGGCGGACAACCACTCCCTATTTTAATGTGGTTTGTTAAGGATATGAAAGATATATCTAAATTAAGTAATATAGTAAAAGTTTAAACAAAAGAAAAGGTTGTTATTGGAATGTAGATTACATCATCTGCTTTGTTTATCTTTGGGCAGTCGCAAATAAGTATCCCATATTTTGAACCATATTTCTTTATTGCTTTTTTTATCTGACCACCATCTTTTTTTCCATATCCTACTTCAATAGGGATTATTTTTTCTTCTTTATCTCTAAGTATAAAATCAACACCATTATCACTAGAGTCATAAAATATTCCAGTTGGTAAATTAATGGTTTCTTTCATCCTTACAAAATATGAAGCAACCATATTTTCTACAAGCACACCAAACATTTCTCTATTAGTGCGGTCATAAGAACCTAGTTTAAATCTAATTGCAGTATTTATCGAAGGAGACAAGAAGTAATATTTCCATGCCTTTCTTACTATTTTACCTGCTCCACCGTAAGGTTTTATACTGAAAATAAGATGTGTTTTTTCTAAGACATCTAGAATACTTCTAATTAAAGTAGGAGAAATGCTCAATCTACTAGAAAGTTTTGAGTCAGAAGTTCCTCCCGGTGATTGTAAAGCTAAGAAAGTTAAAATTCTTGAGATGGTATTTCTTGTTTCTGTGTTGAATGATTGTATTGAAAAAATGTCTTTTTCTATTACCCTGTCAATCATACTAAATATTTTCTCATGTGACTCAACCTGAGACATGTTTAAGCTAAATGGAAAACCCTTGCAACAAACGAAATCTTCCCATTCTTTTTCAATGGGTCTGCCTATTGCCAAGACTAGTTTAGTAAGTTCATTTTCTTTTGCAGAAGCATGTTTGACTACAAGTTCTTCATCCCCCCTAAAGATTAAATCCCTAATACTTTCGGTCATGCCCTTTGGTGGAAACCAGTTTTCATATCTTAGAGTTAGATATTCTGAAAAGTTCATTGGGAAAACAATCTCTTTGGTAGTCCTTCTGGCAGCATCAACACTTAATTCTAGGTTTAATGCTGAAGATCCTGTAAATATCATAAAAATTTTCTTACTTTTATCAAACAACACTTTTGCAGTTTCACTCCAGTTATTATCAAAATGAGCTTCATCAATAAATACAAAAATTTCTTTATCTAAATGAACTGGAGAGGTTTTATGGATTTCTTGAATAAATGTATCCACAACATCCAAAATGTTCTTTCCCATGTAAGCTTTAAGCTCATCTGTTGAAAAATAAAGAATTCTATCTTGTTCAATCTTTTTCTGGTTTTTTAGATAATCATATATTTGATAGACAATGGTTGTTTTCCCAACACCCCTTAAACCCGGTAAGATAATCAATCGTTTAGTTATATTGCCCAATTCTTCACCCAGTAGAAACTCGTCTACATACTTCTTAATCCTAAAATATGCTCTTCTGTATCTTAGGGTCTTACCTGCTTCTTCAAGGTGATTCTTTACAAGCTGGGGTGCTTCAGATAGCTTTGCTAAGGTGTACTTCAGCATTTGTTCCTTGTCTTTCTCATTATTTCCTTTGGTTTCGTCCATTTTACTCCTTATAGGTATATACATATATATGTATAGCCCTTTATAAATACCTATACATTTTAATGTATAATGACTATTTAAATTTATTGTTTCTTCTCTTTTATCTGTTTTAACTTTGAAGCGTTCCTTCGCAATTCCCTTGCTAATCCTATAACTCCATTAAGTTGAGATTCCATTTGTTCTACTTTCTTTGTAAGGGCTTGTTTTTCCTTTTCAGACTCCTCAAACAATTTTCTTTGTTCCTCAATTTGCCTTTCAAGTTCATTTTTATCAACACCAATCAATAAATCTTGCTTTTCTATGCTGTCTGCCATTCCAATCTTTTTGGTGTAGTAATTCAGGATTGTTAAATTACTCCAACCTCCTCGATACATTAAAGCATCAATCTTGCTTTGATAACCACCTAAACGCCAGTGTATACTTCCAGAATGCCTAAAGTCATAGAGATTAAGGTGAGAATAAGGCTCTCCCCCCTTTGTCATCTTATCACCAAAAACCTTTTTAGCTGTTGCTTTTAGTTGTCTGTTAAAATGACTTGGGTCAAAGTTAAATAGAAAATCGTCTGGCTTCAAGTCCTTTCTTTTAACATAAGCTTTTAGTTCTTTAGAGCATAACAAAAGTTTTATTGTTCTTCCAAAGGTTTTGCTGGTTTCATCTCTTATCTGAACTTCCTTAAAATCATCATGAATGTCTGATACCTTAATATTCATTAGCTCTTTTGGAGCTCTCATGATGGTGTCAAAGAGAAAAAGCAGCATAACTTGTTCATCTTCATTAAAGTAAGGCAACATTGTCTTTAAGTCTTCAAATGTGAAGTAAACAAAGATGTTTTCGACTCTTTTCTTGTTGAATTCTGTGCAAATATCATTCAAAACCTTTCCTTTCTTGCCTTTGGTCTCTAAATAGAGTTTCTTTTGGGCTTTCATTAAAGCATGCCAGAATGCAGTAAAACATTTTAGGTCGTCTATGCTATTACTCTTTAGAATCTCATATAATTCACTTTCCTTTAAGAGCAAAGCATTTTTTATGCCCTTGCTTTCTAACTGCCTGAATAATTTAATGAGCCTATGCCTTTTTACATTAAGAGTATTGAAATGATCTCCTTTTTCTTCTGATTTTTTTAGATGCTGTTGTATTAAGTCAGAATTAATCTTAGATAGCCCCTCTATCACAGAGCCGAAGTTTTGTTCTTTCCATGCATTATATCTTTCTGTATCTCTGCCCGGTTCTCTTACTACCATAATTATACGTAGAATACTGGCTTTTTAAAGATTGCCATTGCTCAAACGTTGCACCATGCGAGC
>CAYWLA010000094.1:0-5265 GCA_964458955.1 uncultured Methanosarcinales archaeon | reverse complement strand
GTTCATGGAGAAAAAGTTTTTCTATCTCAATGTGCAACATTTGAATTAGAACCTTTAGCATTAGCATTTGGAAAAGTCTATACTATTTCACCTGCTTTTAGAAATGAACCTTCAGGTTCAAAAAGACATTTGGCTGAATATACTCACACTAAGGCTGAAGCTTTGTTTGCAAATATTAATGATTTAAAAAATTTATCGGGAAATTCTATTTACTATGCTATGAAAAAAGTATTAAAATTGAATGAAAGAGAATTAAATATTTTGGGAGTGGACTTACATATAGAAGGACTAAAACCAAAAAATCATGAGCATATTTCCTATAACGATGCTATAGCAGTGACACAAAAAAAAGGTTCTACTATAGAATGGGGAGAAGGTCTTAAGAGAAGAGATGAAATAATAATAACAGAATATTTTGGAAACAAATATGTCTGGGTTAATTTTCCTCCATTTATTTCAGAAGGATTTCCTTATAAAAGACTCCCTGAAGATAAAAGGTTGTCTATGACTTGTGATTTGATTGCACCTCATGGTGCAGGAGAGATGGTCGGAGTAGCAGAAAAAATTACAGACCCTGAAGAGCTAATTCAAAACCTTATTGAAAAAGGACAAAAGAATAATATTAAAAATTATTGGAATTATATTGCTTTAAGAGAAAATGGAATGCCTCCTCATGGTGGAATTGGGGCTGCTCCTGAACGGATATTATATGGGTTATTAAATTTAGATCATATACGCTTAACTAAACCTTGGCCACGTTATCCTGATAGAAGAATTGTAACTTCTGAAAATGATGGATTAAATAATTACGGAAGCAAAAAACTACAAAAATTAATAGAAAAATATGATTTAAGGTGATATAAATGGATTGGGATCAATTATATATAAAACATCCGGAATTTTGTATTAAAGAAATTGCTAAAGAAGTAGAAGAAGTGCTTCCTTTAATTGAAGCGATTCCTGGAGAAGCTGGGGATAAAAAAATTTACGATCTAGGATTTGGTGCTGGAAGGCATATATTATTTTTTGCAGAACGAGGTTATCAGGTTTTTGGAGACGATATTTCTAAGTCTGGTAAAGCAATAACTGAAGAACTGTTAGCTGAAAAAGGATTAAAAGCAAAATTAGGACTTAGTGATATGACAGTTATACCTTATCAAGATAACTATTTTGATGCAATAATAAATAGGGGTGTTATCACCCATAATACCCTAAATAATATTGAGACATGTATTGCAGAGATGTATAGAACTCTAAGGCCGAGGGGTATTGTTATGACAACTTTTATATCAACAGAAAGTTCAGAGTATGCAAAAGGAACTGAAATTGAACCTAACACATTTATACCTGATTCAGGTCCTGAAGAAGGTGTAGCACATTATTTTGTAAACAAAGCTAAAACTGAAGCACTAATGGCACAATTTAAAAAGATTAGATTATATCATTTTAAACATAAAGGAATACTCGATGTTGGTAATTATATTTCTGCACATTGGATTTATATAGGAAAAAAACCTAACACAATTAAGGAAGTGTAATATTATGTTTGAAGGAGTCTATTACTTACTGGATGCCAATTGCTCACATCTCTGTGAAGGTTGCTTTTTAGAATCTCAAAGAGTATATAATCCCAGAGATTTTGAAACAAGTATAAATGATATTACGAAACTCCAAACAAATGGATTTAAAGTTAAAGTTACTGCTTCAAATATTGTTAGATATCCAAATATTGAAAAAATCCTATCTTTATGTGAACAAAATTATGTTTTAGCAGATATATTTACAGTTCAGCAAGATATTGACATTCTTGAAAGGCTTCATGATTCAGGTGTAGAAATAGCATTTATTACAAGTTCACATTCAAGTAATATAAAGGATAGGTTCTCAATAGAACATGCATCAGAAGCAATTAAAAAAGCCGGTCTTGAACTCGCTATAAGTTATATTCTTTCTCCTCAGAATAAGAATGAAATTCATAATATGATTGCAGAAGCTATATCAGTAGATGCAGATTCAATACGTTTTATGAGGTATCTTCCAACCAATTTAAACCAAAATGATTTGAATCTTTCAAGGCAAGAAGAAAGAATCATTATAAAAGAAATCTATAATGCACAAGAAGGGGTTCCTAAAGAACAATTGCGAATTTATATACATGGTCATTTCGGTACTAAATTTCGCCCATCTAAAGGTCCTGTTTGTTTTGCAGGAGAAAAAATCTTTTTTATTGGTCTTGATAATATTGTTTATCCCTGCGAATTTCTTTCATCTCCCGAATTTGCAATAGGAACATTTCAGAATGGGCATATTAAATTAGAAAAAAAACTTTGTGGATATGAGAATGATGAGTGCAAACTTCTCCAAATGTATCACAATAAAAAATATATAGGAAGATTTATTAAGAATTGATAACATTAAATCATTATGATACAAAAAGATGATTGCATATTTTGCAAAATTGTGAAAGGAGAAATATCTTGTCATAAAATTTGGGAAGATGAAAAACATTTAGCTTTTTTATCAATATTTCCAAATACAGAGGGTTTTTCAGTGGTTATTCCTAAAAAACATTTTTCTAGTTATGCATTTAACCTTCCAGATAATATCTTATGCGATTTAGTTATAGCATCAAAGAAAGTTGCAAAATTAATAGATTCTAAATTAGAAGATGTTGGTCGAACTGGAATGATTTTTGAAGGGTTTGGTATTGTTCATGTCCATACAAAATTATTTCCGATGCATGGTACAGCAGATATGAAAAAATGGAAAGAAATAAAATCAGATACAAATCAATATTTTGAAAAATACAAAGGTTATATTGCTTCTAATGATTCAAAAAGAGCAAATGATGAAAAATTAAATGAACTAGCTCAAAAAATTAGAAATGAATAATTGAACCCTTTGTTTTAAGTTACAAAAAATAATATACTGCCCCAACCGGGGATCGAACCCGGGCTTTAACCTTTCTGCAATATTTTCCGCAAGGTTAAATCTTATCCACTAGACCATTGGGGCCTCTTGTTTTAAATTAAATTCCAATTTATTAAATCTTTCTAATAATCGGTGCTGTCAACTTAAGTGAGGTAAAGTTTATTTCTAACCCCTTCTTTCTAGAAAATGACAAGCTGTAGCACCAGCCTGTAAATCAGGGGCTGGTAGTAAAGGCTACAGCTTGACTAAAAAACAAAGGTGATAAAATTGTTAATACAAACTGATGTATATAGCTTTGGCTTTAAGCTAGGAACTTTAGTTCCCTGGTGCAAAAACTGTGGTGCACAAAACTTCTACAGAGACAGAAAGAATGATAAAGGAAAACAGCTTTACAAATGCAAAAACTGCGGCTTCCGCTTTGTATGGAGCAGTGATTTACCGAGAATGAATTTCTTTAGTAACCTAATTTCCTTTGCTGTTGATTTATACAGCACAGTTGGAATCTCACTAAGAACCATAGCCCAAAAAATGGACAAGTTTTTTGGTATAAAAATAAGCTATGAAAGGATAAGACAATGGATATTAAAATGTTCAAAGCTGCACATTCCAAATATACAACCAGTTAGTTCAAAAGTATGGCATGCCGACGAGACTTACATCAAAATAAAAGGCAAAGTGGTTTGGAACATTCCAAGCGTTAGATGGAGCAAAGGCATTCTTCAATATGTTCTTCTACTATCATAACTTTCAGAAGATAAACAGAAAAATAGGATGTACGCCAAATAAGAGAGCTTGTGTTAAAGACTTAACATTGGTTGAGTTGCTTTATAACTTCCCAACACAGGGAAGTTGACTCAACCAAGTTTGGAGCAAATTTTAAATATATGGTTTAATTAATTTGTTTGAGATAATTTATTGGGTTATAATTTTAATAAAATAATTTTAATTAATACTCTATTTTAGTTTAATATAGTAAAAAATCTTCCATTATGCAAAAAACCTATTCCAATATTGTAAAATTCTTCACCTTTAGATTAAGTTCAATCACTTTATTACGATCCTCCATCGCTCTGTTTACATCCCTTAATTTACGCTTGAGAATTCTCCTGTTATTGTAAAAATCTGCATTTTTTGGATCAAGTTCAATCGCTTTATCAAAATCCTCCATAGCTCCCTTTACATCCTCCAAATAATATTTTGCAACGCCTCTATTACTGTAAGCAAACACATATTTTGGATTAAGTTCAATCGCTTTATCAAAATCCTCCATAGCTCCCTTTACATCCCCTAAATCACACTTGACATTGCCCTTCTCATTGTAAACACCTGAAATTAGAGCACTAAAATCGGCTTTTTGAAACTCTAAATAAAATTTTTGATCATATGGATAAATAAGAGGAATGTCAAAACCATAATCCTTTACATTATCTATTAGTACATTTTTCCCTAAAAGATTGAAAATATGATCATTACTAAATAAAATTGATAAATTTAAGCCTAATCTCAATCCTAAAACACTATATAAAGAAGTCAAACCTAAACAATTTCCAACTCCTTTATCTTTAGATAACTGGTTATCAATAACATCAGTTAATAAAAAATCAAGATTGTATCTATTGGGCTTAACTTCCCAGAAATAATTAAATAAAGATTTAGCACTTTGATATTGTTGATTTTTATGATTAGTTGGGTTCTTATTAATATCTCTTTTTTCCAAAAATTTCTTGAAATCTGTTTCTATAATTTCTATTTTCTTTTTGTATTCATTAATTTGGTTTTCACTATTAAGACCAGATATAATAAGCAGAGTCCGTTCTACTGAAAACTCTCCTTGCTTAATCTTTCTAATGATTTTTTGTTCCAAATCATCTCCAAGGTTATTATTTTTTGGATATTTTAATATTTTTTTGATATTTTAGTCACTTATATTCTAATAAAGGGATAGTATTTAAATCTTGTGTTTTTACTACCCTTAAGGTATTACATCTATAAATTTTAACAAGGAAAAAATAAAAAAGATTATTAAACATCTTTTTTATTTCAGATAGAAACAACAGAGCTTATGTGCTCATCTTTGCTTATTCTCATTATATTGCTTACAAAGTTTTTTATCTTGTTTTCATGAGACACAATGATTGACTGCTTTCTCTATGAAATTAATAGCATAATTTGATATTCACTCATATCTTTAGTTTTACTATGTTCCTTCAGTTCCTTTAAAGCTGAATCGACCCTGTTTAATAAGTCACTGTGCATTAAATATTTTCTTAATTAGTTTATTTATATTTCTTTAGTTACTTTATAATGAGTATTATAAAGAATATTTTGCTGATT
>CAYWLA010000093.1:0-5281 GCA_964458955.1 uncultured Methanosarcinales archaeon | reverse complement strand
GGAGATGGAACAGGACCAAGAGGTTTAGGAAGAGGAATGGGTCGTGGTAGAGGTTTAGGTCAAAGAGCAGGAAGAATGAATGGACCTTTTGCTGCAGGACCAGAGGGACTATGTAAATGCCCTAAATGTGGACATGAACAAAAACATGTAAGAGGACAACCATGTAATCAAATAAAATGTCCTAAATGTGAAACATTATTGACCAGAGAATAAAAAGATAATGAAAGAAAAAATAGCAGTAATATCAGTATTTGTTAATCTTGTATTGGCAATTGGAAAGATTTTAGTAGGTTTAATTACTAAATCATCTGCTATTTTAGCTGATGGTATCCATTCAGGAATGGATATTTTTTCTTCAGGAATTAGTTTGATAGGAATAAAAATATCTAAAAAACCAAAAGATAAAGAACATCCTTATGGTCATTATAAATTTGAAGTTTTAACTGGGCTGATAATTACTATAATCTTATTTTGTACAGGAATTGTTATTCTTTACCAAGCGTATAAAGGTATTCTTAATCCAGGACAAATAATTATAAGTTATCTAGCATTGGGAATTATGATATTTTCAGCCATTGTTAACGAAATCATGGCAAGAATAAAAATTAAGTTTGGTAAATCTGAAAATTCTTTAAGTTTACTTTCTGATGGATTTCACTCAAGAATTGATGTGTATATATCATTAGCAGTACTGGCAGGATTGATCCTTTCAAAATATTGGATTTATGCAGATCCAGTTCTAGCTTTTATTATCGGTATATATATTATTAAAAAGTCTTTCTCTTTAGGTAAGGAAGCAACAGATTCATTACTAGATGTATCTGCTGGAAAAGATATTGAAGATAAAATCATTGAAATCATAAAAGAAAATAAAACAGAACTTTCTGAATTAAAAACACAAAAAAAAGGTTCTGCAATAACTGCAAATATTGAAATAATATTACCTAGTAAATTAAATGTAAATGAAGCAACTAAAAAATCAAATAAATTACGGGATGATTTGATTAATAAAATTGATTCACTTGAATATGTGGCGATCCAAATAAAAAGCTCAAACATTTCTTCAGGATTTTATAAACCAGAGTTTGGACAAGGTTTTGGATGGCATAAAAAAGGCAAATTTACAAGTGAAATAAAAGAAGCAAAGGGTTTGGGTCCTGGTGGAGTCTGTGTTTGTACTAAATGTGATTATGAAGAACTGCATCAAAAAGGCTTTCCTTGTGTTAATAAGAAATGCCCAAAATGTGGAAACAAACTAACAAGAAAATAGGGGAAATAAAAATGAGATTAGGGATTATCATAAGTCAAACAGAACCAGAAACAGTTTGGAATGCATATAGGTTAGGAACTTATGCACTAGAACAAGGAGATTCTGTTAGAACATTTTTATTGGGGCAAGGAGTAGAATCAGAAGTTGAACATCCTAAATTCAATGTTAAAGAACAAGTTGCGAAATATCTTGAAAATGGTGGAGAGATATACGCTTGTGGTTCTTGTATGAAATCAAGACAAATGGAATCTTCTGATACATGCCCACTTTCAACTATGAAAGATTTATATGAAATTGTTATGGAATCAGATAAGATTTTAACTTTTTAAACAATGAAATTTCACCAGCATATAACAACTAAAATAGTGGTGATTTTTGATAAGTATTAAGAAAATAGGAGGAAATAAAAATGAAAATAGCAATATCAGCTGATGGAGATAAACTTCACAGTAAAATAGATCAAAGATTTGGAAGGTGTAAATATTTTTTGATAGTTAATGTAAATGGAAATGAAGTTGGAACTTTTGAAGCAGTTACAAATGAAGGTGCAATACAAGGTCATGGTGCAGGTATAAAGGCTGGAGAGCAAATTGGAGAATTGGGTGTTGAAGCTGTTATTACAGGTAATCTTGGACCTAATGCTACTGCTATTTTAGATAAATTAGATATAAAAGCATATACTGCGTCTGGAACAGTACAAGAGGCTATTGGAAATTTCGTTAATAATAAATTAGAAGAGATTAAGGAAGTATCAGAGCCACATTCTGGGATAGTTCAAAAGAAAAACAAAAACGAAAGAATCTTTTTTCCTTTGCTTGATAATAAAGGGGAAAATTCAGAAATTAGTCAACATTTTGGACATGCCCCTTTTTTTGGAGTATATGATGTGGAGAAAAAAGAACTAAAGATTATTGAAAATGATTTAGACCATACTGATCCAAATAAGTCTCCAATAGATCAAATTGAAGAAGCAGTAAATCCAACTACTATTTTTGCTAAAGGTATTGGTGGAAGAGCGATAAACTTAATTGCAGAAAAGGGATTATCTCTAAAAACTGGAGATTATAAAACTGTAAAAGAAGTTATAGAAAATCTGGATAAGTTAGATGACCAAATAGAAAGTTGTGGGCACGAAAAACATTAGAGATATTACAATGTTTACAGAAGAAGCACTCAGAAGATTTAAGAATCCTAAAAATGCAGGCGAGCTAAAAAATTATAATGCTATTGGTGAATCTGGAGATCCTGAATGTTCAGATGTTGTTCGCTTATTTATTAAATTTGATAATGATAAGGTTATTGATGCTAAGTTTCAAGTTTATGGATGTCCTGGAGCAATAAGTACTACTGATGTATTTATTGATATGATTAAGGGGAAAATTATTGAGGACGGATTAAAAATTACTGAAAAACGAATATCTGATGCATTAGATGGATTACCAATATCTCATATGCATTGTTCAAAATTACCAATGGAAGCATTTAGAAATGCAGTTAAAAACTACAATGAAAAATAATATATTAAAAGAATTAAAACACCATACACCATTTACTATATTTGGAGCTCTAACAGGAATAATCATTATGTTAGTATTCTACAAGATTCCATCTAGCATATCATATAATGTTTTTTATGTTTTACATCCTATGCATGTTATCTTAAGTGCTTTAGTTACTGCTTCTATGTATAAAATCTATGCGAAAAAAGTTAATCCCTTAATTTTGATTTTAATAGGTTATGCAGGTTCAGTAGGAATAGCAACCCTTAGTGATTCAATAATTCCTTATATTGGAGAAATCATGCTTGGTCTTCCAAATCCTGGAATCCATTTGGGGTTTATTGAGAAATGGTGGTTAGTAAATCCTTTAGCATTTTTAGGAATTGCTATTGCTTATTTTAATCCACAAACAAAATTTCCTCATGCAGGACATGTATTACTTAGTACATGGGCATCACTATTTCACATTATTATGGCTTTGGGAGGAACAATAAGCTTAAGTTTATTTGTAGTAGTTTTCATATTCCTCATTATTGCTGTTTTGATACCTTGTTGTTTAAGTGATATTATTTTTCCATTATTATTTGTGAGGAAAAAGAGACATGGTTGAAATCATAGCTATAACAGGTGGAAAAGGTGGAACTGGTAAATCAACAGTAGCTACTGCTTTAGCTTATGAATTATCCAAAGATAATAAAGTTCTTTTAGTGGATGCAGATGTTGATTGTCCTAATGATCATCTTATATTAAATATTAAAAGAAACCATTTAAAGATAATTGAACAAAGAATACCAGACTTCGATTTAGATAAATGTACAAAGGGTGGAGCTTGTGGAAAAGTATGTAAAACCAATGCAATCGTATCAATACAAGGAAAAAATCCCATATTTATGCAAAACCAATGTAATGGATGCGGTGCTTGTGAGATTATTTGTCCATCAAGAGCAATAAGTTGGGCTTCTAAAGATATTGGCAAAATTTATTCAGGAAAAAAAGATAACCTAGATTTTCTTTCTGGAGAACTAAAAACAAATCAACCAATATCTGAATTTATTGTTAATCATCTAAATGAGGAAATAGAAAAAAATAAAGAAAAATATGATTATATAATCATAGATACTGCTGCTGGAACACATTGTCCTGTGATTGCAGCACTTGAAAATGCTGATAAAGTATTGGCAGTAACAGAGCCCACACCACTTGGAGCTCATGATTTGGAGATAATACTTCAACTGTTAGACAAATTAAAGAAAAAAGGTGGCATTATTTTAAATAGATCTGATATAGGGGTTAAAAAAATTATCGAATCATTAGCTTCGAAGTATAAAACAAAGATTATATTTGAAATTCCGTATTCTAAAGAAATTGTAGATTCATATTCTAAAGGAAATCCAATAACAATTACAGATATAACTTTTGTGGTGAATAAATGAAATCGATAGTAATCTTATCGGGAAAAGGCGGAGTTGGAAAAAGCAGTATTGCTGGTTCATTAGCTGTGGCTTTTTCAAAAGACAAAAAAATAGTATGTGCTGATTGTGATGTTGATGCTTCAAATTTATCTCTTTTATTCTCATTATCAACTGATAAATATGTAGAATGGAAACCGTTATCTACTAATCAAATAGCGATTGTTGATGAAGATAAATGTATTAGGTGTGGTAAATGTATCAATACTTGCTATTTTAATGCCTTAAAATTTAAAGAGAATATTCCTAAAATTAACAAATTTGGCTGTGAAGGTTGTGGTGCATGTGAACTTATTTGTCCAGCTAATGCAATATCATTACAAGATATTGAAAATGCTTATATTGGATATGCAAAAACCAATTATGGTTTTTCTATTGCTTCTGCTCAACTTTTACCTGGAAATTCAGGATCTGGCAAGGTTGTTTCTGAAGTAAGAAAAAAAGGCAATGAAATATCAAAAAATGCAGATTTAATAATAATTGATGCAGCAGCGGGTATTGGTTGTCCAGTTATTGCTTCAGTTACTGGTAATGATTATGCAATTATTGTTACTGAACCAACTCCTTCGGGTTTTTCTGATATGAAAAAAGCTTTAGATATTGTGAACCATTTTGGAATAAAAAGAGGTATAATCATAAATAAATTTGATTTGAATATAAAATACTCAGAAAAAATTGAATCTTTTGCAAAAAAGAACAATATAATTATTATTGATAAGATTCCTTTTGACAAATCTTTTGTTAAAGCAATGACTGAAATGATTCCAATAATTGATTATGATATTAGATATACCAAAATATTTAATAACATTAAAGAAAAAATCCAAATAGAGATGATAAAATAGATTCTGTTTTCTCGCCCCCTTCTAAAAATATAAATTCTTTTACGAAGTAAAAGCGTAGATGTCCGCAGGACTAGGAACTCCCCCATTAGTTAAGAACTCCCCCCTTCTAAAATAAATTTCTGCGAAGCAGACTATATGTCCGAAGGACGAACTCCCCCATTTTAAAAAAAAAGAAATGGAAATTTTATTGTATTTAAC
>CAYWLA010000092.1:0-5314 GCA_964458955.1 uncultured Methanosarcinales archaeon | reverse complement strand
GATTCTTTATCCTGCTTATTTAATTTGTTATAAGCAATTTTCATCCTTGATAATGCATGTTTTGCCCCGGAAATATCCCCTCTTATTACATAATCATTAATTTCTTTTATCATAAATAATATATCATCTTTTTTAATCTTCTTGATTTCCTTAATTTTTTCCTTCTTAACTTTTTTAGTCAGTTTAATTTTTTCTTTTTTGCTCTTCTTTATGCATTGTTTAGTTCTTTTTGGTAATTGAATCTGAACCTTCTTTTCTTCCTTCTCCTCTGACAAATTCTCTTTTACTAACAATTCATACTCTCTTTTCCTTAGCTCATTCTCCTGGTCAACAAGTAATTTTTCCTTTGACAATAAACTATCTTTTATTTTTTCATTTTCTGAAATTAAATTCTGAAGCAACCCCTCTTTTTCTCCAATTCTTTCCCTCTTTTTTAGAAATAGTTCTGCCTCTTTTTTCAATATCTCTCTCTTTTTTTCAATGTTTTTTTGTTTTTCTTTAAGTTCTTCCAGCTCTTTTCTCATTGATTCGAACATGGATTCCTTTTCGTCAACAGTTTTCTTCTCCCTCTCCAATGAATTTAGCTCCTTCTTTTTATTTTCCAGTTCTCTTTGTTTCTCTCTTAGAATTTTTTCTCTTCTTTCAATAATGGTCTTTTTTCTCTCCATTAAATCTTTTTCTTTTTTCTCAATTCCTGCTTCTAGAGCAGGAACCTGCTTTTTAGAGAGTTCTTTTATATCAGCCTGACTTTTTCTTAATTCTTTCTCTTTTTCAGATATAAGCATCTCCTTTCTTTTAAGCTCACTTTCAAGAATTTCAATATTTTTCATCATTTCCTTTTGTTTTTCACTAGATTCCAGATGAGTCAGAACATGCCCTTGATTGCTTGATTCTTGTATTTTATCAGCAAGATCCTTGTCTTTTACAACATTTTTAATCCATTCTGCAAAATCATTTTTGTCTTGCTTTACATGATGATTAAATGTGGATTTATCCATAAACTTAATTGATTCTTTAAGCTCATTCATATTTTTAATCCTACTGCCCCCCCTTAAGATAAAATGATGCTCTGGTTTTATCTTATTCTCCTTTGGCTTCTTTTTCAATTTTTTTTCTGGAACTTCTTCTTCAGAGAGGTTTTTTACTGATTTTGGTTTTTCAACAATTTCATCTAATTCCTTTCTTTCAATTGATCTAGAAACAGGGATTTTTTCTTTAGCTTTAAAATCAGGAAGATCTGGCAATTCTAAGTCTTTAAGATGTTGTTTAACTATAGGCATATAAATAACATTTTTTTATTTATTTAAAAACTTTTGTTATACTTTTTAAATAGTAACTATATTATAATCACTTTATATGAAATCATAAGGTTTTTAAGTTAGCCAAAAGAACCATTTTGTTATATTATACTGATTGAGGTAATTAAAATGGATGAAAAAGAACTTATTTGCTCTTCTTGCAGTAAAAGAATGACCAATAAAGAAGGAACAGCAGTATTTACCTGTCCTAACTGTGGTAAAGCTCAAATAGTGCGATGCAAGCACTGCAGAGAGATAGCAGCAATATATACGTGCCCGGAATGTGGTTTTACAGGTCCAAACTGAAAATGGCAGATGTAGTAATAACTCTTAGGATAATGCCTGAAAGCCCTGAAACAGACTTAAAGGCAATAGAAGAGAAAGCCAAGACATTTATTGCAGAGTATGGCGGCGAAGTGGGAAAAGTTGAGATACAGCCCGTTGCATTTGGCTTAAACTCCCTTAACCTGATATTTGTAAGCAATGAAGACATTGGAAGCACTGACAGGCTTGAGCAGAACGTGTCATCAATAGAAGGTGTAAGCTCTGCTGAGGTAACAGACGTCAGAAGGGCTATTGGTTAATCTTTTTAATTAGCTTTAATAACTCTTTTAATTCTATATTGCTTTTAATAGAATTTGGCCTTATATGGGTTTCAGCAGCTTTAAATCCAGCCTTTTTTATCTCACTAATCAGCAGATTCTTTTTAGGAACGTTCTTCAGCTTGTTGTGCTTTACAACCTTTGCTATATCATAAAATCCAACTTCATTTATTTTTGATTCATTGCTTATTATTTGCATTAGTTTAATCAATTCCTTATTATCGCTTTTCTTGGCATCCTGATTCATCTTGGTTACAAGTTTTTTATTCCATAATTGACCAAGCCAAATCTTTCCTGCGTAGTCAAGCTTTGATTTGCACAATGGGCACTTTTCATCATTGAATATGCTGTCTGCATTTTTCCTGAAAAGGCATTGTTTGCAATGCAGAATATAACCATGATTTTTCATTGTTTCATCTACTTTCTTTTTTCCTTTTATGCATTCAAAGAAAACCCTGAAGTAATGCTCTTTTGAGTATGAGAATATTGGTATTAATGCCTTGTCATATTGTGCTCCAGCTGACTGGACTTTTGAAATAAGTATTCTTAATCCTGTTTCATGGCAGAACTCATTTTTTAATGGTTTGCTTGAGTATTTTCTAAGGCATGCATTTCTTGAGGTTCCGCACAATGCCGCAGTGTCAGTTGCAGTGACTGCTATTATTCCCTGCCTTGCAATTCTTTTTACAGCACTATCAAGAAAAAAATTTGGCGAGCCAAATGGGTCAATGTCAATATAATCAAATCCCTTAGAGCTTAAAAGAAACTCATTTGCATCAAGATTTGTTACAATTATCTTTTTGCCTGATTTAATCTTGTTTAGTTTTAAATTGCTTTTTATAAGTTTGACGGCATCAGCACTTCTGTCATTGAATGAGATTGTTTTTACCTTTGCTTTTTTTAGTTCAAGCAGAAACCTTATTCCCCTTACTCCTGTTGCAGCCAGGGGAAGTGCAATTTGCATACCATTTTTATCAATTGAATTTAACAGCAAAACACTTATGTCCCTGTTAAGATTCATAGCAGGGTTGTAAAATACTGGCATATCTTTTGATACTGTTTCAGCTGTATATGTCTTTATTCTTGCTTTGCCTTCTTGTATTATTTCCATTCAGGAAAAGATGATTAAGTTTAATATAAAGCTTTTGGAAAGCTTTAAAAGTGAATATAATTTCCTGATAAGTAAGATGAACACTATCAGATCTCCTGTATGCACTGTTGTGGGACATGTTGACCATGGAAAGTCCAGCCTGCTTGATTACATTAGGCATAGCAATGTTACCAAAGGGGAGGCAGGAGCAATAACACAGGCAATTGGAGCTTCACTTGTTCCTCTTGAAATAATAAATGAGATGTGCGGGCCATTGCTTGACTCACTGAAAATAAAATTCACAATTCCAGGGCTGTTGTTTATAGACACCCCAGGGCATGCTGCGTTTACAAATTTAAGGAAGAGAGGAGGAAATCTTGCTGATATTGCAATTCTTGTTGTTGACATTAATGAAGGTTTTAAGCCCCAGACAAAAGAAGCAGTTGAGATATTAAAGCACAAGAAAACTCCTTTTATTGTTGCAGCAAACAAGATAGATTTATTGCCTGGATGGGACTCAGCTAAAGATAATATATTAAAAAATATTTCCAAACAAGGACCCGATACACAGAAAAGTCTTGATATCAAGCTTTACGAGCTTGTTGGAAAACTGCATGAGTTTGGATTTGCAAGCGAGCGCTTTGACCGCGTATCAGATTACACCAAAGAAATTGCAATAATTCCAGTTTCATCAAAAACAGGAGAGGGAATTCCAGAATTATTAATGGTCTTGACAGGACTTGCACAGAAATACCTTGAAAAATGCCTGAAATGTGATGTTAACAGCCTGGCAAAAGGAACAATATTAGAGGTAAAGGAAAAAAAAGGCCTTGGTGTAATCCTTGATGTTATTATCTATGATGGCACATTAAAAAAAGATGACATAATTGTTATTGGTGGAATTGAGAATCCAGTTGTAACAAAGGCGAAGGCATTGTTTGAGCCAATGCCATTGTCAGAGATAAGAGACAAGAAAGCCAGGTTTAAGCAGGTTGATAAGGTATGTGCTGCCAGATGCTTAAGAATATCTGCTCCTGAAATAGAGAATGTTGTTGCAGGAATGCCGTTAATGGCCAGCTCAAGAGATTCTCTTGAGAAAACAAAGCAGGAAATCCAAAAATTAGTGTCAGAGGTTATAATTGAAACAGATGAGCAGGGCATTATTCTAAAGGCAGATTCACTTGGCTCTCTTGAAGCATTAATAATTATATTCAGGGAAAAAAATATCAAGATAAGGAAAGCATCAATTGGCAATATCTCAAAAAAAGATGTAATTGATGCAGAGAGCAACTATGAGAAAGATCCATTAAAATCTGTTGTTATTGGCTTTAATGTATCTCTGAATGATGATGCAAAATCAGAAAAAGTAAAGATTTTTACAAGCGATATAATCTATAAGCTGATAGAAGACTTTGAAAAATGGGTTGAAGGTGAGAAAAAAAGGCGCGAAGCATCAGAAGTGGATATGCTTGTAAGGCCGTGCAAAATCAAAATAATGCCTGGCTATGTTTTCAGGCAGAATAGCCCTGCAGTTGTTGGAGTGGATATTCTTGAGGGCAAAATAAAAACCAATATGCGGCTAATGAAAGATGTTGTTCATCTCACCACAATAAAGAGCATACAATCTGAAAAAAAGAAGGTTACAGAAGCTGAAAAAGGGAAGCAAGTTGCGATATCCTTAGATAAAGTTACTGTAGGGAGGCAAATAAATGAAGGTGATATATTATATTCTGTAATTCCAGAAAGCGATTTCAAAAAGCTAAAAGAGATGAAAAAACATCTGACAGAAGGGGAGATAACACTCTTAAAAGAGATTGCAGTGATGATGAGAAAGGAAAATATTCTTTGGGGTGTTTGATTTGTCATTAGAACTTAAAATATTAAACAGGAAGAAGATCAAGGAGATAATTGCCTTAATAAAAAAGCAATGGGGAGCTGATTTCAAGACAGAACTTGCTTTCTTGATAAATCCCCAAAATAAGATATTTCTTGTCAATAAAGAGATGTTTAATCTAAACCTTGAAAAACTAAGGATTAATTCAATCGGCCTTTACTTTGGAGAGATTAAGAACAATGAGTTAAGGCTTAGCATTGAGGGCTCACAATTAGTTGGAAAGGATGCAAAACTAAATACCATTAAACTAGATGAAAAACAGGCCATGCAATGGCTTAAAGGAGAGGATATGGATATAAAAGGCAATTACGCTGGCTTTGTAATACTGAAGCATGAAAATGATTTTTTTGGCACAGGTAAGTATAAGGATGGAAAAGTGCTTAATTATGTTCCAAAGGCCCGCAGGTTTAAGTACAACCTTGAAACAGAA
>CAYWLA010000091.1:2528-5347 GCA_964458955.1 uncultured Methanosarcinales archaeon | reverse complement strand
TGGTAACCGCGATAGACTCAAAATCTATTGACCGTAAGGTCTTGAGGGTTCGAGTCCCTCCCTGCCCACTTTTAATAAGCCCTATCGTTATATGCCTCGACATAAATTACCAGATAAAAATTTTGATTGGACAACTAACCTTGCCTATATTATTGGTCTATTAACTACTGATGGTAATCTGAGTAAAGATGGTCGTCATATAATTATGAGGTCATCTGATCTGCAATTATTAGATACCTTCAAAAAATGTTTACATTTAACTAATAAGATAGCTCAATCTAAAAATGACGGCTGGGCTAAAAAGCCTTGTTATAGAATACAATTTGGCAATGTTCAATTATATAGATGGCTATTGAAAATTGGACTATTCCCAGCAAAATCATATATAATTGGACCATTAAAAATTGCTAATCAATATTTTTCTGACTTCCTAAGAGGTCATCTAGATGGCGATGGGAGCATTATTACATATAAAGATTATTATAATGTTTTTAAAAATCCTGCATATATTTATACTCGGCTTTACATTTGTTTTAGGTCTGCTAGCAAAAATCATATTGAATGGTTGAGAGAAAAAACTATAAAATTATATAATATAAAAGGGTCTATAGCAGAACAAAAGCCTAGAAGGAAAGAACAATCTACGTCTATATGGATATTAAAATTTGCTAAAAAAGAATCCATTAAATTACTTCTGTGGATTTATTACGATAAGAATCTGTCTTGCCTTAAAAGAAAAAAGAAAATTGCCAATAAAGCATTAAAATTACTGCATAATCAAAAAAGAAAAAAGTATACAAAACAAAAGTAATAATTAATTATATATGCATCCCATTTTATTTGAAGTTGGTAATTTTTCCGTAGAATCATATTGGGTTTTTATGATTTTAGGATTTATCTTAGGTGGAATTATTGTTTACTGGCAAGCAAAAAGAAAAAATCTTAATTCCCATAAAGCCATATATTTAATTATTGCCACAATTACTAGTGGTTTTATTGGCTCTCGCCTTGGCTATGTTCTTTTAAATTTCAATTCTTATCAAAAAGATTTATTAAAAATTCTTCAATTTTGGAAAGGAGGATTTAGCTGGCAAGGAGGATTTCTTGCAGCTTTTTTAATAGTTCTTTTGATTTTAAAAAATAATAAAGAAGAAATAGGAAAGTGGATAGATGTAATAATGTTTGGAATGTTATTAGGACATTCTATTGGTAGAATTGGTTGTTTTTTAAATGGTTGTTGTTATGGTATAACCACAAATGTTCCTTGGGCAATAAAATTCCCAAATTTAGGAGATAATTTACTACGACACCCAACTCAACTTTATGAAGCTTTTTTGTATTTTCTAATCTTTTTATTATTATATTTCTACTCTAAAAAGATAAAATTAAAAAATGGCTCCTTGTTCTTTATAGGAACCACTTTTCACTCACTTACTAGGTTTATAATAGAATATTTCCGCTATAACGAAGATTTTATTTATCAAGGCAAAACATGGTTTACAACATTAAGTTACTCCCAGTTAACTGCTCTCGTTATCATTGTTATAAGTTTCTTTATCCTCTTTAAAATTAACTCCAAAAAGGAAAAAATAGATAACTTTTGCAATAATCAATAACTAAGGAGAATTCCAACCAAAAAATGAGACAAACAAGGAGCAATTAAGCTTCTTGTTTTTTGAAAAGATAAACCCCAAAGTAAACCAATTGAAAATACCTTTATTAATGAAATAGGGGTCACCCATCCTGGATAAAAACGAACAGTAATATGCCATAAAGAAAAAAGGCAAGAAGCAAAAATTAATCCTAAAAAATTACCATATACTTTTTCTAAATTCTTCTGAAGATATCCCCTAAAAAAGACTTCCTGAGAAAACGCTAAAAAAGCCCAATAAATTATTCCTAAGCCCAAATTATTGAAACTAGCCAATTGTTCGCCATAGAAAAAATATTGATTTAGAATTACTATTATCAAACCAGTACTTATCCCCCAAACAATTGCCAATGGCCAATTTTTAAAAGTAAATCCCATTTCTGAAAGATTTCTTTTCTTTTTTAAAGTAATAAAAATTGGATAAAATATAAGGAACAATAAAGGAATTGCTCCAATTCCCCATCGAATAAAAATATTAGAAAATAAAGAAAGTTTATCAAAAATAAACCAAGAAATAACAAAGATAAATATATAAACAAAAATATCTCTAATAAGCATAAAAATAGTATAACATAAAAAAATATGGAGGTTGAACCTCCATATTTTTATTTCAATGTATTTTAATATATCAATATCACTCCCAAATCCCCCTCAAGAATCCAGGCAACACAGGAATAATCTCTCTCCACCATGGGAGATTAAGAGCTTCAATGGTAACAGTTGCTTGTTTTTGATCTCTGCCTCCTTGTTTATAACATGTAAGGGTGTAGGTATAGGTTCCTGATTGGGATAATGTGAATTTGTATTCATTAGCTCCAATATTTCCAATACCAATGTTATTCAGTTTCCATACACATTCTGGATAAGGAGTACATGTTACATCACAATCCTCACACCAGGCACTTGCTGACCATCTTCCTGTTATTGAATAACCAACCCATGCTCTTTTTGGAAATTCAAAGTAATCAATCATACAAGGTGGTTCTACACAAGCACTTTGACAACTACTTAAAGAAGAATATGGCCCACTAGAATTTTGAGAACATGTCCATGTAGATTGATTACAGGAATATTTAGGAGGAGGAGGCGGTGGTGGAGGACTAACTGGTGTTCCTGGTGTTCCTGGTGTTCCTGGTGTTCCTGGTGTTCCTGGTGTTCCTGGTGTTCC
>CAYWLA010000091.1:0-2428 GCA_964458955.1 uncultured Methanosarcinales archaeon | reverse complement strand
TGGTGGAACATTACAATCAGCATTAGTTGTACATGTATTAGAACAGGGAGTACTTGAATACCTTACTGAACAAGTGGTACCGCTACATTGATTACACGAATAAGAAGGGGGCGTAGAGACACGACAATTAGCATCACTTTGACATTCATCTCGTCGATTCGGATCGGTGGATTGATGATACACACACTGTCCTTCTTTACAGCCACCAGCACACGCTTTATATGAGTATGTTTTCTCTTCTTTTTCCTTAGTAGTAGCTGTAGTGCTACCAGAACACTCAGGAGGTAAAGGATAGTATTTTACACAGTAATACTGCCGAAATGGACCATATCCTAAATCAACTGTCTTATACTCCATCTTTTCACATATTTTTAGACATGAACCTCCTCCTCCTCCTGCCGAATTTTCATTTGAACTCCAAGCCTTCGCTGGAAAAAATAAAAAAGAAATGAAACAGATTAAGGTAATAAATATGATAGATTTTGATTTTTGTTGCATATTAATATATTTAATATTGGTTTATATTATTGGTTTTTCCACATCCCATAGAAGATGATATGATTGTAATATTTCTTCTATGTTAGTAAAGGATTCTTGGGAAAAAATATCATTTACTGTTTCATCTTCTGAAATAAGATAAATTTGTGCCTGAAATAGGTCCGTTTTAGGAACAAACCCACTGATTAAAAGATTAATTGTTTCAGGAGGAATTCCAAAAAATTTACTACAAAGAACCTCTCCTTCTGAAAATACAATATTACGATTAGTATTTATGTAATCTTTAAGAAGTTGCTCTCTAAAAGGTTCCGTTAATGCAGGTTTGGTAATGGTGCATAGATTAAAAGTGTTTTCTGCAGAAGAAATAGGGAAATTATTCTTTTCCAGTAAATCTCTATAGTTCACTGCTATTGCAATATATTGTCCTTGTCGTAAGGCTGGTATCTTTCTTAATTCAATAAATGTAGTACCGTATTGATCTACAAAATCAACGCTCTCCTGGTTTTGTGTAAGAACACAAAGAAGTTCTTTCATCTTTGGTTCCTCTATTGAATCCTGGATAAGCGGGAGCCAAAATGTTGCTGCATCAGCACAGGTTTTTTGTAACGCATCTACTTCTTCTAAAGAAACTGGGTAATTTTTATTAAAAGCAATTTCTGCATAATTAGTACTTTCTTCTATTAATATATCTTCTTCATCTTTTTTTTCTTGATAATATGTTTTAATACCAAAAATAGTTACTATTAATAACGTAAAAACCCCAAAGATAATAATAAAATTTCTATTTATATTCATATATTTTTTATTAATTAGCAAATGTATCAACCTTTATATATTAATTTTAACACCTCAATAAAGTTTGTCAAGTAAATAAATCCAAATAAAAGAGGGCAGAAATAATTCTGCCCATCTTATTTAACTCTAACTATTATGGCTGCGGCCAACATTCCAATCTAAAATCTTTCTTGTCAATCATCAATTTAGGTAAGAAGAATTCTGCTGTTTGTTTTTCTTTTTCTACTGGTATAACTTTGCCAATTTCAGCAAATTGTTTTTTAAGCCATTCTGTGAATCTTTCACAAAACTTTTCATTTGTTACTACATCTTGACCATTTTTGAAAGGTACTTCCCATTCCCCTATAAACTTAAACACACTATCCTCTATTTCGTATTCGTAAACTCCAATTGCAACCTTTTTCTTTTTAGGAGAGTGAGCTACTACAGCAAATCTAGCAAATTTTGGGTCAGGAATAATATTTTTTAAAAGATCAGCTTCCTGACTTCTCGGAAAATAGAAAATAATCGATGTGGCACCAAAATGAAAATCTCTTACTGAAAAGACTCTCTCATTATCACCAAAAGTAATAACTTTCAGTCCTATAGGGCCATCATCCCATCCTTTGTTCTCAAAAGGCGGCAGTGATTCCTTCCATCCATCCCACTCTGCCTTTGCCAATACATTACTAACAAAAACAATACTTACATACATACATACTATCAGAACAATCAATAACAGCTTTTTCATCTCATTCACCTCCTTTCTTAAATTTTTTAAATTTTTAAGGTGCTATACTCAATCATGCTCAAAACTACCATAATTATATATCCTTTCCTACAATTTGTCAAGTGATTTAAATCTAATCCTTTTCTAACTTTATGAGCATATTTCGAAACTTCAGTACATCTTTCTTCTCAGATTTAAGATATTTTTTCCAATAAGGTGATATTTTTCTCATTGAGGGGAAAAGTTTTGAATGTCCCTTAAAAGGTGGATACTTTCCACCATTTACTCTAATCCTCAATTCATTATCTGCAATAAGTTGTATGATAGAATGTTCTATATTTTTATTGCTCAATTTAACATTAGCAGACCTGAAATATGAGTGTAATATTTCATGCCAAAGATATACAGTTGAATAGTTAGGCCAAT
>CAYWLA010000090.1:0-5359 GCA_964458955.1 uncultured Methanosarcinales archaeon | reverse complement strand
TTGTTCTGCATGGTTAATCTAATATTCCTACAATGTATGTATTAATATATAAATATTGCTAAAACACAAAAAATTCAGAAAAAATGTTTTTGTTGATTATCAACAAATAAGCCTGAAAAAGCCAGAAAACAAAATTTCTTTAGCTAAAAACAGAAAGATTTAAATATATGCTTTATAACTTATAATAGTTATATTAGTAAGACACAAAATAGGAAAGTTTAAATATAAATATCATAACTTATAATTGTTATACTAATATTTGGATAGAATGTTAACAAAAAAGGAAATAGAGGTTCTGAAACTAAGGAAAAAGGGCCTGACACAGCTAGAGATAGCTAAAATTCTGAAGATAAGCCAGCCAGCTGTTTCTGGCTTTTATAATAATTCCCTGAAGAAAATAAGAGAGGCAAGAAAGGTTTCTGAGATAGCTGAAAAGCTGAAGCTTAAGCTGGAGGATGAAGAAGTCTAAAAAATGGAATTAAAGAAATTAACAGAAAAAAGCAAAATAATGAATAAGAAAGAGCTGGAATTCATATTGAAGCAAGGCGAGGGGCAATTTTATAATCCAATTTCCTTAATTAATTCAGAGGTTGTGAATACCTTAACAGAAGACTGCTTTTTCAGGGCTTTATCCTCTGACCATAATGGAATGCTCTTAGAAAGTGAAAGTGCTATAAAGGGTGCATCTTCTGGGTGTGAAACCAGTTTTAATGCTAACCTAATGAATTTTCTGAACTCATCTTCTGGGACAATGTTTATCCTTGACAGCAAAAATGTAGTTAACACAGAAAATTCATATTTGTTTATGCCAGACTTAGAGATAATTTCCTGTTCATGCGCTAAGGACTCAGAGATTATATGCTCTGGAGCATGTAACACAAGTTTTGTGGAACAGATTAATTCCCTGGACTTTGATGATTTAATCAAAGCTGACATCAAGACATTAGTATCAACAGCTATTTCCAATTACACCAGCTCTTTGTATCGCTCTTTCCACATAGATAATTTAATTTTCTTTCCTAATTCTAAAGCATCTTGCTCAGTCAGTTTGCTCTTGGATGCTATTGCATCCAGTAATTCAATCTGTGATGCTTTTTCCTTAAATGCCTGTCGTGCTACTTCAGACCAGTTAATCTCTAAATGCTTATTCATAACAGCTTTCAATTCTTCTGGAACAGATAAAGTCATGTTAACCATATTAAACACCTCCAATATGTGTGATATGTGTAATAATGTGCAGATATATAAAGCTTTTGATTTTAATGAAAATAATTTAATATTTGGAGGAGAAAAATGAATAAGAAAGAATTGGAATTCATATTGCAGCAAGGTGAGGGGCAATATACTGAATTTAAGGAATCTTGTGATAAGTCTTTGGCTAAAGAGATAGTTGCTTTTGCAAATGCAATGGGCGAAAGAATTTCAGGAAAATGGGAAGAAGTTTGGGAAAAAATTGGAGAATGTGCAGGAGACTGGAATGAAATTAAAGGGTGAGAAAATGAAACAAGAGGATTTCGAAAGAGAAGAAGACAGAGTTAGAGTGCCTGAGTTAGAGAATAATTTAATTCCTGTAGGCATCATCATGATGAACAAATCTTCTGAAGATGATAGTATCTCCTTTAACCTGAAAAGCAAGAACAAAGGAGCTAATATGAACCCTTTTATAATCACTGAAACTCCCCTTGAGATTTTTGAAGTGTGTAATAGAAGAATAATCCAATTTAGCAATTTGGTTAATCTTTCTTTGGACAGCCCTGAACAAAGCAGGATCTTTTTGCTTCAGCTTTCTCAGGAGCTTTTCAATCCTCGATGTGTCAATGTTCATATAGAATCGCACCACTTGTTAAACTCCTCTAAAGTCATAGGCTTGCCCATAGGTTCATTCCTTGCTTTTTCCAACTCTTTAACAAACTCTTCTTTTAATTCCAATTCATCTACAGGATACCAATCTATATCTTCACAGAACTTTTCATCTTCTTTGGATAATTGCCTGTGTTTAATGAACTCTTCAAATAATCTTCTCTTGTTTGATTCTTCTCTTGCCACTTCAGACCAATTTACCCAAGGAAAAAAATCTAATCTTTCTTTAAATTTATCCTCAATAGGGATTATTAAGCTTACCATTTATAATACGCCTCTTGTATGTAATTTCTCCAATACTTCAAGCCTTTTCCTCATTCCTTCTTTCATTACTTCAGACCAATTAATGTCAGGGTGTCTGTCTAATTTTTCCTTAAATTCTTTAGATACTGATATTGTAAATCTTTTCATAGTCAATACACCTCACAATTGTGTTAGTAAGCACAAATGTGTGGATATATATAAATCTTTTGATTTTAATGAAAATAATTTAACAGGCATTATGATGGTACCTGAGTTAAAATTAATAAAACAAAAAATAAAAGGGAGGAGAAAATGACTAATTTAAAGATAAATCCATGCAAAAAGATTAAATCCAAAAACAAAGCTCATCACTTAACCAAGAACAGGCTTAATCCAGCAGGCATTGTTTATTCTTACTCGTCTTTTTTTCATGCCTTTAGGAAAGATTCTGGTTTTATTGCTGGAGATACTTCGCCTGAAATGGAATATTCAGGATTTATTGGCATTACAGAACAGATAGCTGAAGAGAAAAAAGAAATTGATATTCATATTTCATTTTTTAATAATTTTTCAACTAATTCTGCTGTTGTAAGTACCTTAACCAATGATTGTTGTTTGAGATGCGTGTCATTAGACCAAATCGCAGAATTGATGGATAATGCTAATGCAATGTATGGTGAATCTTTTATGTCTTGTAAGGAATTTGCGGCTTTAACAAGAAAATTTTCATATTTAGGGGATTTAAAGAGCTTAATTAACTCACAAATTTCATTGTATCTTATATCAAACTCATGTTCTGAAAGCTTTGACTTAAATAGACATAATTCTTTATATTTTTTAAGCTCTGATTTTATGAATTCTGGAGCAAAAAACTCTACCCTGATTGAAAAGAATAAATATGAAGCAACAGAAAAAGGATTCATTAGTGAGAATAAGATATTATTGTCTAATACAAGCATCATCTTTGTTTATCCTGAAGATTTAGATTTCATTATAGCCAATAATTCTTCTCTAATCTTGGGGGACACTTTGGAAAGTAATCTCTTAAAGGAGTCTTTCTTAGCTTTTCTGCCTAATTCAACAGACCATTTAACTAATTCTCTTTCTTTAGGAGAATTTAATCTAGTAAATAACTCATGCTTAAATATTTCTTGTCTTGCAAGTTCAGACCAGTTTACCCAGACAAATTCTTTTAGTTCTGTTTTGACTTTATTTGGTATTGTTAATGTTACAGATGGCATTTATAGTTCACCTCTTTTCCTTAATTCCTCAAATTTCTTTAATTCTGCAAGTCTTCTGAGTATGCCTTGCTTTAATACTTCATTCCAGTTAACTTCAGGAAATTTTTTCTTAAGTAGTTCAAATTCCTTTGGTAATGATAATGTTATGGTTGCCATTTTAGTGCCTCCAACAAATTCAGTGTATATACATAAATCAGTGGGTATATATAAATCTTTTGATTTTAATGAAAATAATTTAATATTTGGAGGAGAAAATGAATAAAAAAGAATTGGAATTCATATTGCAGAAAGGCGAGGGGCAGTATATTGAATTTAAGGAATCTTGTGATAAGTCTTTGGCTAAAGAGATAGCTGCCTTTGCAAATGCAATGGGCGGAAGAATATTTTTAGGGGTTGATAATAAAAATAAGGTAATTGGGTGTAAGCTAACCAACAATCTAAAATCAAGAATTATTAATATAGCGCATAATTGCGACCCCAAGATAGAAGTCTCGGTCAGCAGTTTTGATAATATTGTGATAATTGGGGTAAGGGAATCAGGTAATAAGCTCCACAGATGCTCATTTGGGTTTTATATGAGGAAAGGACCTAATTCCCAGAAGATGACAAGGGATGAAATCATGGATTTTGCAGTTGGTGAAGGAAAGATAAGGTTTGACAGCCAAATTAATAATAAGTTTGATTTTAAGAAGGATTTTGATGACAAGTTATTCAGCAATTATTTAGAGAGAGCAGGTATAAATGAAAAAATAGATAAAAAAAGCACCTTATTTAATCTGGGAGTATTAGACCATAAGGGAAGGCTAAACAATTCAGGCATACTGTTTTTTTCAAAAAATCCTAAGAAATATTTTATTAATGCTTATGTTACTTGCGCAAGATACATTGGGCATGATAAAGTTGATGTTCTTGACAGGATAGATATAGAGTCTAATGTTATAACGCAGGTTGAAGAGTCTATAAAATTTATCAGGAGAAATACAAGAACCGGTTATAAGATAAAAGATATCCAAAGAGAAGAAATTCCCGAATATCCGATTGAAGCCTTAAGAGAGGCAATAATAAATGCAGTTATGCACAGGAACTACTTTGAAAAAGGCGCCAATGTACAGGTTGATATTTTTGATGATAGAATAGAAATCTCTAATGTAGGTTCTTTAATACCTCCTCTGACTAAAGATAATCTTGGTAAGATTGCTGTGAGGAGAAATCCATTGATCGCAGATTTGTTTCATAGGATTAAGTTTGTTGAAAAGATGGGCACAGGTATTCAAAGAATCAGAAAGGAGTGTAAAAGGCACGGAAAAGTCAAGTTTGATATAGAAATTAATGGATACTTTGTTTCAATATTTAGGTTAACTGAGCCTATAAGTGAACCTATAACTGAGCCTATAAGTGAACCTATAACTAATAATGAAAGAAGATTAGTGGAGTTAATTGCAAAATTGAGCAAACCAAATATTAAGGTGCTGGAAATTAATATTTCTCTTTCAAGAACAACTATCAAAAGGATATTATCATCCCTTAAGGAAAGGGGATTAATCAGCTATGTTGGCTCCAGAAAGAGAGGATTTTATGTAGTGAAACAATTAAGGGGAGAAAATGAATAAAAAAGAATTGGAATTCATATTGCAGCAAGAAGAGGGGCAGTATATTGAATTTAAGGAATCTTGTGATAAGTCTTTGGCTAAAGAGATAGCTGCCTTTGCAAATGCAATGGGCGGAAGAATATTTTTAGGGGTTGATAATAAAAATAAGGTAATTGGGTGTAAGCTAACCAACAATCTAAAATCAAGAATTATTAATATAGCGCATAATTGCGACCCCAAGATAGAAGTCTCGGTCAGCAGTTTTGATAATATTGTGATAATTGGGGTAAGGGAATCAGGTAATAAGCTCCACAGATGCTCATTTGGGTTTTATATGAGGAAAGGACCTAATTCCCAGAAGATGACAAGGGATGAAATTAGAGAATTTTTCAACAAGGAAGGTAAAATCCTATTTGATGAAATGGT
>CAYWLA010000089.1:1900-5372 GCA_964458955.1 uncultured Methanosarcinales archaeon | reverse complement strand
ATAGATGAGGAAAAAGTTACATTAAACAAAGTTTTAAATGCAATTTCTGCTATCCCCTCTGATGATAATGATTTGGTGTATATAATGCTCTCTTCGCATGGAAGTAAAGAGTATATTAGCTTTCCTAACGGCCAATTGAGTTATCAGAGTTTAAGGAAAGCAATAAAAAAGATTGATAATTATGGAAAAATTTTTGTAATATTAGATTCTTGTCATGCAGGTGGTTTTTTAGAACCCTTAAAAGAGTTAAGAAATTATGTTGGAATTGGATCCTGCCCTAAGGAAGAAACATCTATTCAAGGAATTCTTCCATTTATGTTAGTAAAATATAAAGATAAATCAATTGATGATTTAGTTGAATTTGGTAATACTGAAATAGAAAATTCCAAAAAAAATAAAGCAACTCTTGTAAGTTTTTATTCTGATAAAACTTTTGGTAATGAGCCTTTAATACCTAATAATTATTTAACACAATAATTCATTAAGTTTCTACTTTATAGTTTATACAATCCTATACTAATCTACAAAAAAGCAACATTTATATATAACTTCATTCTTAAAAATAAATAATGGCTGAAATACAAGATTGGATCAAGGAACAGATTAAAAAAGGCTACAAAAAAGAGCAAATTAAAGAGGGCTTAAGAAAAGCTGGCTATTATTAAAAACTTGTTCTAAATTAATATTTTTAACCACTCAGACGTAACAAATAAAACGAAAGATTTATATATAAGCAGTTCTTTAATATGCTTATGCATAACAAAAAATCACTCACAGAAAGAGTTTCAGAAAGGTTTTCAGAGATTAAGAAAGTATATTCTCCTAAACTAAGGAATGCTATTTTTAACGCAGAGGTTAGATTTGCTTACCTTCAGGAATCCCTCAAAGGTATTGTTCCTAAGGTAAATAAAAAAAACATTAGAAATATAGCATTTAATTTATTTACTATTCCTACACTAGCAATAACTTATTCTGTTTCTGCTCTTGCTTCAGAGCAGACTAACCTAGAAGAGTATATTGAACAAAATCAATATGACCTACCAACAATCTTCCAGTTACACCTTAACTGTCTTAATGAGAATGGTCTTGATGATTTTGAAAAAGAGTTTATTGACTTGCTGCAAGGCTTGCCAAAAGACATACAAAAAGTCTATGCAAAAGAAGTTTATGATAAGGGCTTTACAACAGAGCTTTTGGAAAAACTTAAGAAAGTGGAAGCAGTTGAAAAACCTGTTGAGATACTAGAAGACAAGATCATTAAGGAACCAGAAAACCCTGTTGATATCTATGCTGTGATTGCCAATGGAGCAGACGATGAAACAGACGATGGAAAATTCTTTGGGGGGGGTATAACAAGTGCTCTTGAGTTTTATAAATTAATGAAAGATGTTGGTGTAAGTGATGATAACATCACCCTTTTTTTATATCATCCAAACACTGAGGATATTATAAACACTCTAACAAAGAAATGGATAGATTATAATTTTGGTCCAACTCCTCTTCCATTTAGTAAAAGTAATGTAATTATAGATGAAGAAAAAGTTACATTAAACAAAGTTTTAGATGCAATTTCTGCTATTCCATCTGATGATAATGATTTAGTGTATATAATGCTTTCTTCGCATGTAAATCCAGAGTATACTATTAGATTTCCTAATGGTAGATTGGGTTATAAGAGTTTAAGTAAAGCCATTAAAAAGATTGATGACTATGGCAAAATTTTTGTAATATTAGACTCTTGTTATGCAGGTGGTTTTTTAAAGCCATTAAAAAAATTAAAAAATTATGTTGGCATTGGATCTTGTCCTAAGGAAGAAAAATGTATTCCAGGAATCCTCTCATTTATGTTAGTAAAACATAAAGACAAATCAATTGATGATTTAGTTGAATTTGGTAATACTGAAATAGAAAATTCAAAAAAAGATAAAGCAACTCTTGTAGTTTTTTATTCTGATGAAAGTTTTGGTAATGAGCCCTTGATACCTTAGGATTATTTAAAAAAATAATTTAAAATTTTCTACTTTATAGTTTATACAACCCTATACTAATCTACAAAAAGCAACATTTATATATAAGTTCATTCTTAAAGATAAATAATGGCTGAAATAGACAATTGGATTAAGGAACAGCTGAAAAAAGGCTTTAAAAAAGAGCAGATTAAAGAGGGCTTGAGAAAAGCTGGCTACCAACAAAACACTATTGATTCTGTTGATTCTCTTGCAAAGAAAAGAAGGAATTTTAATCTTGCATTGATATTTTTTATAGTAATAATAGCTGGAATTGCTTTTTATCTTATTTATCAAAACATATCATTTAATGATGAAAAAGATTTATCACCTATACTTTCCTCTGTTTCTGAGGTATTGGGAGATAGAGAAGAACTTTTAAAATTATTAGAAGCTAGAGGAGAGATAATTAATATAACTTCTGATGGTTTTGATCCTAGGGAAATGACTGTTGAAGTAGATCAAAGTGTTAGTTTCCTTAACAAAGACACAAAGAATCATATAATTATTACTAATGCACTTTTTAAAACTAAAGAAATAGAACCAACCAATATCTTTACCTACATCTTAAGAGAAGAAGGGGAATTTGAGTTTTATTTTGAAGAATGGCCTGAAATTAAAGGCAAGGTAATTGTAACTAAAAGAACAGAATAAAAAAGGTGAATAAAATTAAAGCAACCAACAAAACAATAAACTTATTTATTATAATTATCTTTCTTATATCAATCATTTTTATATTAAGTACTAGCAAGATAGTTAAAGCCGAGGACCCAGCTGATGAATATTCGCCACCAGACAGTTCATATGAGCCTCCTTCTACTCCAACCCAATCTGAAGAGGAAGCAGCTGCAGCTGACCAGGAAAAAGAAGAGCAAGAAAAAATTGATGATTATTGGGAAAAGGTCGAAGAGGAGTATGAAGAACCAGAGGGCTATGTTGAATATGCAGAAGGACCTGGAGGCGATAACCTACTTTTTATAGATCTTGATCCATCAGAACAGCTTGAAGATCCTATATGGCAAAGTACTGATGATGATGGTTATACTTGGGAATATGAATTAATATGTTCAGGGAGTAGTTGTGTTGAATATACATCTTTTGTTAGTGGACCGGAAGGAGAACCAAAAGACCCCATTGAATATATTGATGAACCTACTCCACCTATAGAACCAGACTCTGGCGATGGACCAACTAGTACTACTCCAACACCAACTCCACCAACACCTACTCCACCAACACCTACTCCACCACCCCCATCTAATGATTGTGCTAAGTGGGGAAGTCTGTGTAATGAATGGAATAGCCATAATTGTGGCAGTCTTAGTTCACCAACTGGGAATGTTGTTTCTATAACCGGGTATGGATGTAATCCAGAACCTGAACCTGCTCCGCCACCACCTCGACCACCAGAGCCACCACCTCGACCACCAGAGCCACCACCTCGACCACCAGAGCCACCACCTCGA
>CAYWLA010000089.1:0-1800 GCA_964458955.1 uncultured Methanosarcinales archaeon | reverse complement strand
GGAAAATGTTCATCCTATACAACTACCAAATGCCCTTGTACAAGCAGGTGCACAAGTGATACTCAATGCAAACCAGCAACTATTGCAGACAGCGCATGGTGTTCATCACATTCCTCCTATGCTAAAGCCTGTGATTTATTTTCTCAAAATTGTGTTGAAGAACCTACTCAGATTACTGATGAACAAACTCAAGATACTGGCGGAGGCTCCGGCGGAGGCGGAACACCTAGCACTCCTTCTGATCCATGTGCTGGTGTAAACTGTGGCCCTTGTGCTTATTGCTCTGGAGGTAGTTGTAATAATTATTGCCATGGAACTGACACTAACTGCGGCTGTACTTCATGTACAAATTGTGATGTTAATGATAAATGTTATAATGAGTATTACAGGAATTATTACTGCAGCGGAACAAGCTGCACATATTTCTCAAAGCTAAATACTGAATGCGCAGGTCTTGCTGCTGATGTTGCTGCTGTAAGCAATTTTTACAATAATGATATTCCTGTTGTTCTGCTAGATATCTCTAATCCATACAGCCTTGCTAATGGAGAACTTACCTTATCTGTTCGTGATGAAGACAACAATTTGGTTGACTCATGCAGCCAGACCATCTCACTAAGCAACAAGCTGTTCTTTGGAACTAATGTTAAGAATATTCACTTTTATTCCTTGGATGAGCCAGTATTATTGACTAATGAAGAGATTTATGAATGTAAGCAGAGCAGTATAAGCAGTTACATGCATGATAAATGCAAGTATCATGACTCCACTGATGAAAGCTTTAGTAATGATGCTGAAAATAATTTTTATAGCAAATATTCTGATTTAAAGATTTTAGAAAACACTGCAAGCTATTTAGTCAGCTCTGATTTTGTTGAGGTTGAGTTACCTGATTGTATGCCTGTATTTAGTAATCTTGTTCCGGGATTTTATGACTTAACAGCAAGCTTAGAGGTGGTACCATGAGAACCAG
Source organism: uncultured Methanosarcinales archaeon (assembly GCA_964458955.1). Lineage (GTDB taxonomy): Archaea > Nanobdellota > Nanobdellia > Woesearchaeales > CG1-02-33-12 > CG1-02-33-12. Next base: position 827 of record CAYWLA010000089.1, on the reverse strand, counting down.
TTATTTTATTTTAGTTACTATCTTTTTACTCATAATACCTCTTGTAATTAGCATACCATTTGCTGTTCTGCCAGACACAGGTGTTAATGGAATTGTCACAGATGCTTTTGAACTCCCAATTGAAGGTGCTGAAGTCACTATTCTTGGTTCAGGCTTAAATGACATAACAGATGAAAACGGAAACTACTTTATAAGAGATGTTCCTGAAGGAGAATATGATATTGTTGCCTCATCCCAAGACCAGGGATTTGGATCAGAAACCAAGAAAGTGACTGTTGATGGTTTAACTGTATTCACTGTTAATTTCATATTATACACCTTTGGAAGCGATTGCAGACCAGACTGCAGCAAAACAAATGATGAAATACCTGTCTGCCACATGGATTGTGAGGGAATAAACGGTTGTCGTTTTTATGATGATACTCTAATGAATATATGCACTAGAAAGGGGGAAATGATAGGAGTTCCAGTTGGAAACACTGTGTCATACAACGAAACCTATAAAGCAAGATGCTGCGAAGGCAGCCCATACCTTTACAAAAAGACACCTGGAACAAGCCTTGTCTTTCCAGAAGCAGAAAACATTGTAAGGATTACAAGAATTGTCTTCTTCAGAGGTCAGTTCGCCAGGATGATAATTGATGTGTTCAAGTGAAAATGGCCAAAAAAACAAAAAGTGCAAAAGCAAATAAAAAAGTAAGGGCAAAACCAATAAAGAAATTAATTGCTCCTCTTTATAAAAAACCAAAGAGCAGAGAAACAAATGTTCTCATAGTAGCCCTTATTATATTGGTTATTCTTTTCTTTGCTTCATCTTTTTACAACAG
>CAYWLA010000088.1:0-5475 GCA_964458955.1 uncultured Methanosarcinales archaeon | reverse complement strand
ACAATGACTACAAATTAGCAGACAAGATAAGAGATGAGCTAAAGGAAAAAGGAATTATCCTCAAAGACACAAAAGACGGCGTCAGATGGGAAAAGGCAGACTAAGCTTTTAACAAGAAACTTATTTTTATTTTTTGATTTGTTGTTTCCAATTCGGCTCCTTCAACAAATTCTATCTCTTCTGCTTTTGTTGCGGCCTTAATAGCTTCAAGAACTGATTCAAGGCCTTTCTGGTCATCACAGCTTATTAAAAGCTTTTTCAAAGGTTTGTTAAGAGACAAATTATTCTCTGACTTGAATTTCCTTACAGCTGAAATAATACTAACTGCATTATCACCTGCAAGCTCTATTTTATCATCAACAAGCTCTTTTTGGTATCTTGGCCAATCAGAAACATGTATGCTCTTTAATCCCTCAATATCTGCAAAATAAAGATGGTAAATCTCTTCTGTGATATGAGGCATTATTGGAGAAATTAATTTTAATATTGCAAGATTGACTGTGTAAAGAGTGTATTTAGCAGACTCAACTGATTCCTTATTATAGTTTTCAGTATTGTAAAGCCTGTCCTTGACCATCTCAAGATAATTGTCGCAGAACTGCTGCCAAAAGAATTTCTCTGTCTCTGATTTTGTTCTTGAAAAATCATATTCTAAAAAAGAATCAGTGCATGTTTTTACCAGTTTGTTAAGTTTTGATAATATCCATCTGTCAATATTCTCAAGCTTTGTTTCTTTTGGCTTGTAACCCTTAAGATTCATTATAACAAATTTGGATGCATTCCACATCTTAGTTATCATCTTCTTTCCGGACATGAGCTCTTTCTCTTGGTATGGAATGTCTGAGCCAAGCTTTGCTGATGCTGCCCAGAATCGCATTGCATCTGTTCCGTGTTTTTCAAGAACAACCTTTGGCTCAACAATATTCCCCTTGCTCTTACTCATCTTTTTTCCCTTTGGGTCAAGTGCATGGCCGTTTATCATCACATCTTTCCATGGCAGCTTGTCTTCATGCAAAAGCATCTTAACAACTGTGTTGAAAAGCCAGAATGTTATTATATCATGCCCATTGCTCCTTAAAGACATAGGAGTCATTTTATTGAAAAACTTATTATCCTTTTTCCACCTGGTTGCAATCATCGGGCTCAAGCTTGATGTTGCCCATGTGTCAAAAACATCTTTTTCTGGAATTAATTTGCAGCATCCGCATTTAGGGCATTTATTTACAGGAGCTTTATCTACAGTCGGATCAACAGGCAAGTCTTCTTCCCTTGCAAGAATTACCTCATCACATTTTTCACAATACCAGACTGGAATCTGAACTCCGTAAAAACGCTGCCTTGAAAGGCACCAGTCCCACTGTAATCCATTTACCCAATTGTCATACCTGATTTTCATATGCTTTGGATACCAGTTTAATTTATTTCCGGCTTCCAAAAGCTTGTCTTTTATATCAAGATACTTCAAGAACCATTGCTTTGTAACCAGGAACTCGACCTCTGTTCCGCAGCGCTCATGAACATTTAAGGCATGGGTTATCTGCTCTTGCTTTACCATTAGTTTATTTGATTTTAAGTCCTCAATGATTTTTTTTCTTGCATCATTAATCTTAAGCCCTTTATATTTACCCGCAAGTTCATTCATAATTCCATCGGTTGTTATACTTACTTTCAAAGGTAAATTATAAGCATTCCACCATTCAATATCAGCCAAATCACCAAATGTGCAGCACATAACAATTCCTGTTCCTTTTTCAGGGTCTGCTCTTTTATCCCCCATTATTGGAACTTTATAATCAAACAAAGGAACAACTGCATTTTTTCCTATCAAATCTTTGTATCTCTTATCTTCCGGATTTACAAAAACACCAACACATGATGGCAATAGCTCTGGCCTTGTTGTTGCTATTTCTAATTTTTTGTCAGAATTTTCAAGCCCAAACAGGATATGGTTAAAAAAGCTTGTCTCTTCTTTATCTTCTAATTCAACCTGTGCAATTGCTGTCTGGCACTTTGGGCACCATATTGTCGGGGCCTCTTTTCTGTATTCGCGCCCTTTTTTATATAAGTCTAAAAATGACCTTTGGGATGTCTTTCTGCACCATTCATCAATTGTCCTGTAGTTAATAGACCAGTCTGGCGATATTCCTAATGATGACCAGTCTTTTTTAAGCTCTTTTTCAGCTTCCTTTGTTTCCTTAAGGCACAGATTTATGAATTCCGGCCTTGGAATATCCCTTGCTCTTATGTTGCATTTTTTCTCAACAAAGCGCTCTGTTGGAAGCCCATTGTCATCAAAGCCAAATGGATAGAATATGTTTTTTCCAAGCATTCTCTGAAATCTCATAACATAGTCTGCCTGTGAGTATGCCAAGGCATGGCCTATGTGCATCTTTCCTGAAACAGTTGGAGGAGGAGTATCACATGAATAAATCTCCTTATCTGATTCTGGGTCAAATTTATGTATACCTTCTTTTTCCCAGTATTCCTGCCATTTTTTTTCTGCTTCTTTTGGCTCATAATGCTTTGGTAGTTCCATTTTACTAAGAACAAGGGGCTTATTATATAAAGTTTTTGCTGAAAATCAGTTTAACCTACAATTAGATTATTAAGATTACACCAACAAACATCAAAGTTATAGCAATTAGTTTTAGCAGTACAGCTGACTTTCCAATTTCTTCCTTCAGTATTTTTGGATAAAAAACACTTAAGATTATAGCAATTAATAAGACAAAAAATGGTTGGACTGAGGATAAGGCATTTACCAAAGTTACATATCCTTTTGTCATTGCAATTGTAATTAATAGAACACCAACTAAATTAAGTATTTCATTTAAAGATATTACAACAATCACTTTTTTGCCATGCTCTCTTACTGTAGATATTAAATCCTTAAAACTAAAGCAGAATATTGGAATTAAAGCAAAAAATGCTCCAATCCTAACATATGAAAATATAGTCCAGAAATCGGCAAAATCAAGAAGGTACTTTGTTATAATCACATTTACAGATAATACTAAAGAAGCAGCAATCATAAGCCAAAAGGCTTTTCCAAAACCAAATTTTATGAAGTTTTTTGAAGAGATAGAAACTGCGCCAACTACCAATAAAAATATGCCTAAATATTTTACAGGGGTAAAAATTTCTCCTAGGAATACTGCTGCAAGAATTGAAACAAACAAAGAAGTTAAATAAAATAAGGGAACAACTCTAGAGATTTCCTCTATTTTTACTGCTTTGAAATAAAAAAGCATTGATAAGACATATAAAATTCCAGTAACAAAAGCCAAGACAATATTAAAATAAGACAAATAGGAAAAGCCGTGAAACAAATGCACAAAAAAACTTGCAACTAATCCAATTAAACCAAGAATCATAAGAGGGATAACCGGCTTTCTAATCCACTTTGTAAAAACATATTTATCTACTGTATTTACAATTGCCCATACTAGGGCTGCTAAAATTGAGAATAATATCCATGACATAATAATCAGTTATAAGGCACAGTTAATAAATTTTCCTAAAAAAAATTGAGGATATATATTTCACAGCTCCAGAGGTTGTGGATAATAAAAATTATTCAATAAATTTAAGAATTATATATAAATCTGAGTACAATCAAATATTAGAAGCAAACCAAGAAAAAATTGTTACAGTTGTTGGAAGGGAAGAAACAGTTTCTCCTGTAATAAATGAAACAAGCATAACAAAAAAAGAGGCAGATAATTCTCCTGCGAAACTAAATATTAGTTTAAAGGAGTTGTTTAAATCAGGAAAATATAACTTTTCTATTCGTTCACTTATGATTCCGCTTGGAATATTTTTTATTTTTATTTTGCTTTCTGCTCTTTTTATGGGTTATAAAAGGAGGCACCCTAAACGTTCTTACTAATCAAAATAAGAAAGTTTTGCATTAATCCAGAACTATTAATGCGGGGGATGGGATTCGAACCCACGGACTCACTAAGAGACAGGATTTCTGCCTTATAACTATGTCTTAAGTCCTGCGCATTTGACCAGACTTTGCTACCCCCGCAAGATAAATAAAGCAGAAAAATAGAATATATTTAAAGGTTTCTAAAGCTTTTTGGATACACACCTTGTGCAAAGAAATGAACCCTCAATTTCTCTTAAGTTTGTGGATGGAAAACCGCAAGCCTCACATATGCCCTCTGATATAGGCCCACCGAATATTGGTTTTCTTTCTTCTTCTCTTAATTCAAACTTTTCAACCATTAGCTCAAACAGCTCTGGCTGTATTTTGAGTATGTCTTTTAATGTAAGCAAGCCGATTATCTCTTTTTTATCCATGACTGGAAGGTGCCTTACATCACTATCTTTCATTTTTTTGAGAGCATCATAAATATCTTTTTCAGGACCAATTGTTATAACTTTTTTTATCATTACTTCTTCAGCCTTTAATTCTTTAGGGTTTAGTTTTTTTGCAATAACCCTTCTTACAATATCCCTATCAGACAATATGCCAAGAAGCTTGGAATCCTTTATTATAACAAGGCTTCCAACATGATTGTTCATCATCTTTAAAGCACAATCTTCAATAGAAGTTTCTGGTGAAACAGAAACAGGCTTTTTTGTCATGGCATCGCATATTTTATAACCTGTCTTATAGTTTAAGTTCATATAAACCCCCAAGATTAACACAATGTCTTTCTAGTTAATAAACTTAAGTAAAATAGAAAATATATAATAAAGAATATAATAAAAAGAGGTTAAAAGTCAGTAGTTAATTAATATTTCTACATTCTTGCCAAAGATTTTTTTCATGTCTTCAAATATTGGCTCTTTTATAAAGACTTTTGATAGAATCTCTATCTTCGAGAGCTCTTTCTCAAGCTCTTCAAGAGAGCTCTTGGTGATTTTTCCTAAGCCGCCATTTGGAAGTATTTCTGCCTTAGTAATTCTTTTTTCCTCTTGGTCAATATCATGTATGATATAAGCATTTTTTTCAAGCAAAAGGACTTCTCCATATCTGTCTCCGTATTTAACTCTTATCTTTGTCTTTTCAATTTCTACGCCCCTTCTTCTTTGTATATGCTCAATCATAAACCTGATAAATTCCTGGGAGTTCTTTTTAACTTTCTCTACCTCTGCCTTTGTCAGTTTTTTTTCATCATAATCCTTCTTTGCTTTCATTATAGAATGTAATATTCTTAAGAACTTTGCAGGTATTTTCCCTTTGCTTATTATCTCTTTCTCAAATATACTAACTATTTCTGAATCATTAGCACTCTCTACTCCCTCAAGCCTTAGAATATCTCTTATTATTGTAACAATAGTGTCATAAACATGGAGCATTGACTCCTCTTCTTTTATTTTCTCTATCTGGCTGAATAATTTTTTTATTCTTTTCAGATAGTCTTCTGCGTTTTCCAATAATACATCTACTTCTTTGCCGCTAAGTTCCTTTTCTTTTCCATGCTCAAGATCTTTCCTGACCTGTATATTGTTTTCAAGTAT
>CAYWLA010000087.1:0-5615 GCA_964458955.1 uncultured Methanosarcinales archaeon | reverse complement strand
TAATACTTGTAGGGGTCCAGATAGCATTCTTTGGCTTCCTGGCTGATATGAACAGGAAGTGATTTATAATGTCCATTATTGCTGTATTGAATACAAAACGAGATAATAAATCCATTTATGATAATACAATAAAAATAATTAATGTTCTTGGAGGTATGAAAAAATTTGTCAAAGAAAATGACAAAGTTCTGATAAAGCCAAATATAGTCAGTCCAATTGAAGAGTCTGTAACTGATTTTAACATAATAAGGGCGGTTGTTGATGAAGTAAAAAAATGCAATGCAATTCCATATATTGGTGAAAATTCTGGTTTTGAGTTCAGCACAGAACAGACATTCAAAATATTAAAGGTTAATGAGCTTGCAAAAAAACTTGATGTAAAGCTGGTTAATTTTGAAAAATCAAATAAGCTAAAAAAAGTGAATGTTCCTTATTTGAAGTATCTTGAAATTCCAGCTGAGGTCCTTGATTCTGATGTGATAATTAATCTTCCAAAAATGAAAATGCATAACCTTACAATAATAACCGCAGCTATGAAAAACATGATGGGAATTCTTAAAAGGGAAAACAGGAGAAGAATGCACATGCATGATATTGACCTTTCAATAGTTGATTTAAACAGGATAATCAAGCCAAATCTTACTATAGTGGATGCATTAAGCATAAGGAGCAAGGCTGTTTTTGGGAAATCATATGACATTAATGCAGTAATCGCAGGAACAAATTCTGTTGATATTGACAGGTTTTGCTGCAAGCTTATGAATATTAGTTATAATGATGTTAAATACATAAGAAAGGCATCAAACCTTGGCTCAGGAAGCATTAAAATAATAGGGGATAAAGTAAAACCTCTTCCTTTTTCCCTTGAGAAGCCGCTTTTTGTAAGAAAGCTATTTGGTATTTTTTTCTGGGGAATGCATTGTGTTGATTATGCTTATTCAATGTTCACAAAAAAGAGCCTTATTCCTTTTTATAATCTTTATTTTGGTGTAAGGCCTGTTATTGTAAAATCAAAGTTCAGGGGAAATGAGCATTACATAAAGCTCTGCCCTGTAAATGCAATTAATCCAAAGAAAAAGAATATAAATTACAGCAAGTGCATGTATGTAAGATGCCTTAAATGTTTTAATAATTGTAGTAATGGCTCAATAATACTAAAAAAAGGGTTTAAGAGGGTTAATGATTAAGATGAAAAAAATAGAATGGGGCAAGGATCCTTATTTTTATGGGCCCAGGCAGTACTTCAGGCAGTCTCTATTGATAAGTTATATAAAAAAAGCAAAGGGAAAAGTTCTTGATGCTGGCTGCGGAAACGGCAGCCAGAGTTTTAGAATTTCAAAAAAAGGTTATTGTGTAACAGGAATAGACATATCAAAAAGTAACATAGAATTTTGCAATAAAATAAAGAAAAGTATACAAATAAAAAATGTGAGTTTTATGCAGATGGATTTGTTAAATATTAAATTACCCAAAAAATCATTTGACACAGTTGTAAGCGGAGAGGTCATTGAGCATATCAAAGAAGATGGTAAGGTTGTAAAGAACTTCAATAAGGTATTGAAAATGGGAGGCCATTGTATCATAACAACATGTCACAATCCAAAGCTGTGGAGTTTTGAAGATGAATGGTATGGCCATGTAAGAAGGTATAAGGCAGATGAACTGAGAAACCTTTTTTTAAGAAATGGTTTTAAGATAGAAAAAATGCGTTTCTTCGGATTTCCTTTTATGAGAATATACCTTTATTTGTTTAAGTTTGTATTAAAGAAAAAAGTGGGGAATGAAAAAAAGACAACTAAAAAGAAGTCCTATAGTGGAATTATGAATTTTTTGTCATACTTATTCTTTTTTGATAATCTTTTCAGTTGGTGCAGCCTTGGTAATGGTCTTGTGCTTAGGGCAGTTAAAATAAAGGATTTAAAATGAAAAAATATACTAAGCAGATTTTAAAGATTGCAGTAAGCGTTTTATTAATATCTATACTATTCTACAAAGTGGGATTTAAAGGAGTTTATGAAAATCTTGTGACAGTAAATTCATTTTATCTTATTCTTATGATAATTGTTTTTCTTATGAGTTTTTTAATTGCATCAATCAGCATAAAAGTCCTGTTGTTGCCTCTAAAAGCAAGAAAATTAGGATTAAAAAAATTAGTATGGTATAATATGCTGACTTATGCAATATCAAGATTCATCCCTGGGCGAGTAGGTGATTTATCAATGGTTTATTTCCTAAAAAAAGAGGATATTGCTGTTGGCAAAGCAAGTGCTATTGTCATTATCGATAGGATAATATCATTTTTTGTCCATTTCATACTTGCATGTTTTGGTTTTTTCATCTTTTTTCCATCAATAGTTGCTGTTAAGCTAACCTGCATATCAATTCTTATTTTTGCTGTATTAATATTTTTTATAATATGGAAAAAAGGAAGAGACATTGTCAAAAAATACGTCTTAAGAAAACATTCAAACATGTTTGCTGGATTCTACAAAACATTCTCAACCTATTTTAAACACTATAAATATCTTTTATTGATAAATACAATAGTTACTCTTGTAAACATATTTTTCTTTGGTCTTATGGTTTATCTTGCATTCTGTGCTATCAACCAGCAAATAAACATTGATATATTAACAATAATAATAATTGTGTCCATAACAGAGATTCTTTCACTTATTCCAATAACTATTTCAGGGTTAGGATTAAGAGAAACTTCTGTTGTTTTTATGTTCTCCAAATTAGGAATCTTAGCTGAGTTTACAATGAGTGCTTATCTTATTTTACTATTCATACGTTATATTTCTTCAGGGGTTTTATTGCTAATTTGGACATGGTCAAAAAAGCATTAGAAAGATATAAAAATACTTAAGTTAGCCCTTGTTATAAGTTTTAAAATGGGAACATTATCTTATGCAATTGAGCTTTTTCCAAAGGTTGTTAAGTATAAATTTTGTTATCATGATTTGTATAGGCTAATAAGATGAAAACAAATAAAGAATGGGTAAAAAACAAGTATAAAAAAAAGGAGATAGTAAGAAAGTACAACAAAACAAGGTTTACTCATTTTCAGGGAAGATTAAATCACTTAATGGAAATAAAATTCATAAATGAAGCATTAAAAGAATATAATATCAAAAGAATTCTTGAAATTGCCCCTGGAACAGGAAGAATAGCCAAAGAACTTAATGTTAATCAATATATAGGAATAGACAGCTCAGAAGCTATGTTAAAAGAATCAAAAAAAATAAAAAAGAAAGGGTACAAATTTATAGAAGGAAATGCGTTCAATCTTCCTTTTTTCACAAATAGTATAGAATGTATAATCTGTTTTAGGTTAATAAAACATTTTAAGTTAAAAGAAAGAAGAAAATTGTATGCTGAGATAAAAAGAGTTTTAAAAAAAGATGGAATACTTATAATCGATGCGTCAAATAAAGAAAGGGGAATCTTAGGAGGGATACATGACTTCCTCTTAAGGATAGTATTTAATATAGTGAGGAAAGATGAAATTATTTATGATAAATTTTATACAAAACAAGAATTAATTGGGGAAATGGAAGCAAATGGTTTTAAAGTAATGAATATAGATTCTGTGAATCCTAATTATGTGTTTTATAGCCCAGTAACTAGGCTTAACCTAAAATTTCTAGGAAAGATTTTGCTTAAGAAAGCAATTGAGAACAATAAAAAAAATAGAAATTCTAAGAAATGCTATTCTTGGGTTGTTACAGCAAGAAAAAATTAAATTTTCTCGTCTTGAGTAGACTGGGGGCTTAATTTAATGTGTTTTTTGATTTTATAAGTAAACATTAAATGTTGAATTACCATACATAAAGGACCATATATCCCTACAAAAATCAAAAACCAGTATAAAGAGTTGAATAATGCAAAAAAGATAATTAATATAGAAATTAAAGGGTTATGATAATAGAATTGAATTAAAAATTGATGATTTTTTCTTTCTTTTGATATAATGCTATTACCAAAAGAAAATATTGATTTAAAATCATAATAATGAGAGACCATTAACATATAACTTAATATTCCAAGATATCCAAAGATCCAGACCTTGTAATCTAAAGTTCTGTTATATACTCCCCATGTTATCGCCAAAAAAATGATGCTTATACTTATAACATCCAAAGTTTTATCAAGCCAAAAACCATAATCACTTGACATGTTCTTAATTCTTGCTAAAGAACCATCAACACGGTCTAAAATTAAAGAAAAAAATAATAATAAAGATGCCAAAAGGATATTTGAATATCCTTGCAAATAAAAAAGATAAGCACTTACAAGAGATAAGATGAAGCAAGTAAAAGAAACTTGGTTAGGGGTCACAGCAGTCTTTGATAAAAAAACTGCAATAGGCTGTGCTAAATATCTCAAAGTCTTCTTTATAACTGAAGCATGAATATCTTTCTTTTTTGCTCCACTTAATTTTTCAAGCATAATTTCCACTTATTGTTCTTATTATATATAATTTACTAAAAATTTTATTAAAAATCTAAAATGTTGTGATGCAGGTAGTTTTAAACGCCTTTTATTACTGGTCAAAAAAATATTAACTAAAAACAAAAACCTTTATTAATTAACTAATTTATTTTATAAAAAGGTTAAAATGGGAACATTATCTTATGCAATTGAGCTTTTTCCAAAGGTTGTTAAGTATAAATTGAGTATGATTGGCCTAATTAAGCCCCAAATCCCTGACAACCTGACTTTTTCTGTTACAAATATGTGCCAATCACAATGCAAGACATGTGATGTATGGAAGCTTTACAAGGAAAAGCCAAAGCTTAGGGAAAAGGAACTAAAGCTCTGGGAAATAGAAAAAATATTCAAGAGCATTGGCCATGTCTATTTCTTCAATATAAGCGGGGGTGAGCCCTTTCTAAGGAATGACTTGCCAGAGATAGTTGATCTGGCATGCAAATATCTAAGCCCAAGAGTGATACACACACCAACCAATGCATTAGCTCCTGACTTAATTATTAAGCAGACAAAAAAGATTCTTGAGATTATAAAAAAGAATAATTGCAAAGCTATTTTCACAATAAAGCCATCATTTGACGGAATTGGAAAAAAACATGATGAGATAAGAGGAGTTAAAGGCAACTTTAAAAATCTCATGAAAACATACAAAGGCCTTAAAAAACTGCAAAAAGAATACCCAAACCTTGATGTTGGTCTTGGAACAGTCATATCAAGGTTTAATTTTGACCAGATAAAAGAGATTGTAGAATATGGTAAAAAGCTTAAACCAGACAGCTATATAAATGAGATTGCAGAGCAAAGGTCTGAACTGTTTACACTAGACAAGCCAATAACACCGAGCCCAGAGCAATATGAAAAAGCAATAGGATTTTTTTCTAAAGAAATAAGAAGGGATATTAAAAAGAAAAAATCATTGGTAAGAACAACCCAGGCATTCAGGCTTGTTTATTATGAGCTTGTTGTAAGGACAATGAGAGAAAAAAGGCAGGTGATTCCGTGCTATGGAGGCATTGCAAGCGTGCATCTTAATGCTTATGGTGATGTATGGCCATGCTGCATCCTCGGCTATGAAAAGTCAATGGGAAATCTTCGTGACTTTGATTATGATTTTAAAAAAG
>CAYWLA010000086.1:0-5618 GCA_964458955.1 uncultured Methanosarcinales archaeon | reverse complement strand
ACAACTTTTAAGCTTATTCCTGCATTATGCACAGAATCAACAACCTGCTCAACATCCTTGTAGCATCCAGGGGCCTCTTCTGCAAATGATTTCCAGTTGCCTGCTTTTCCTATAATCCCTTTTTGTCTTAATTCATCATTAACTTTTTCTCCCCTGAATTTTCTTAATGCAGCATTCCTGCTCATAGCGCGTCCAGAGCCATGGCATGAGCTTCCAAAGGTTTTTTCTAATGCAAGCTCTGTTCCCTTGCAAATGTAAGAAGCTGTCCCCATTGTCCCTGCTATCAGGACAGGAGAATCAGGAAATGCTCTTGTTGCGCCCTTTCTATGAATATAGTATTTCTTTCCTTTTATTTCTTCAAGCTTTACTATGTTATGACAGACAGCATAAACAGTCTGCATGTCCATGTCTTCCCATGACTTTTTAAATACCTTTTCAAAAGTTTCCCTAATCCACTGTGTCATAACAAGCCTGTTTGTGAAGGAATAGTTAACAGCACACTTCATTGCTTTGTAATAATCCTGCCCCTCAGGAGAATTAACAGGAGCGCATGCAAGCTGCCTGTCAGGAATCCATATATTGTATTTTTTAACAGCTTTCTCCTGTATTTTAAGATAATCTGTTGCAATCTGGTGTCCAAAGCCGCGGCTTCCGCAGTGAAGCATAATCAAAACCTGGTCTTTATCAGCAATCCCTAGTTTTTTTGCATATGGCTTATCATAAACATCACTCACTTTCTGAATTTCAAGAAAATGATTTCCTGCCCCTAATGTTCCAAGCTGAGGCAAGCCCCTTTTTTTTGCCAGATCAGAAACTTTTGATGGATCAGCTCCTGGCATGCAGCCATTTTCCTCTGTATTTTTTATATCTTTTTTTGTTCCATAGCCATTTTCAACAGCCCAATTGACTCCATGAGTCATAACATTATCAAGCTCATCATAATTTAATCTTAATTTTCCTTTAGAGCCAACACCGCATGGAATTGCATTAAACAATGCCGGAACAAGCTCTTTTAATTTTTCATTAACTTCCTTGAATGTCAGGTTTGTTCTTATGGAATTTATTCCGCAGTTTATGTCAAAGCCGCACAATCCTGCTGAGATAATCCCTTTTTCACTGTCAAATGCACTTACTGCACCCATTGGCAGGCCATAACCAAAGTGCATGTCTGGAAGTCCTATAACAGGCTCTACAACTCCTGGCAGGCATGCTACATTTGTAAGCTGCTCAACAGCGCTGTCTTCAATTGCATCTAGTATTGCCTTGTTTGCAATAATCTTTGCATCAACATTCATTTTTTCTCGTGCTGTTTTTGGCAAGAGCCATTCATAATCATTTATTTTTTGGATTTTTTCTTTCATCTTAACACCTAAATATCCAAGCTTATGGTTGCCTTATAATTATCTTTTATTTTTTCAAGCTTTAGTTTGTAGTATGTTACTCCCTTGACAACAACACCTGCTTTTTTAGGGCTTATGGACTCTCCATAAGCCTTTGCTTTTAAGCTATTTTCATTAATCTCAGCTATCTCAAACCTTGAGAAAAATAATTCATCTGTATCAACCAGGGCTATCAGGTCCTGCAGCCAGTTAACCATTAACTCTTCTAATGAATCCCCACTAACTTCAATATCAATTGTTTTTTTCTCTCCAACCTTGTTTATCTCACATATGACGCTAAACAGTGCATGTGCAGAGTTCTCAAAAAGTTCTTTAAGGCTTTTTCCATATGCCTCAAACATTACATCTGATGTAAGGTCATCTATAAACTTGTATTTTTTCATATTTAGTATGTTACAATCTCATTTAGTTCAAATGGTTTTTCTTCTTCCTTTTTTTCTTCTGCTGAGCTGTCAAACATGTTAAATGTGCCCTCAGAGACTTCTGGTACTTCCTTATTTTCATCCTTTGAGGTGTATTCCTTTCCAATAAGGCTTGAAAGCATCTTTATCAGCTTTTTAATCTCCTCAGCAGAATCCTCTTTTGTGTCTATTGTGATTTTCATAAGGCAACCTCCTTTTTATAGGTAATTAGGGTATTGGCCTATGATTATTTAAACATTTCTGAAAAAACATACAAAAATTTTATTAAGTTGCTCTTACTATCCTTATTAAATGTCTGATCCTTTATTAGATTTCAAAAAAAGCATCAATAACTTAAGAAATTCTCTTAACAATATAATTTCTAAGAAGTTAAATCTTAGAAAGCAGAAGAACAGCAGGTTGTTTGATTTCAGGCAAAACAAAGAGGATTACATAAGAGCATCTCTCTCTAATTCAGTGAAAGAGCTTAAGTCATCTGCATGGGCCCTTTCAGGGATTTATAATACAAATAACTCAAATGAGCAAAACATAATAAAAATACTTGAGCTTGTCATAAAAACTGAGAAAAAATATGAGATATCTAATTTTGAGGACATGGTTTCATACATTGATGATATAGCTGAAATAACTGCCTTACTTAAATCAAGAGCAGTAAAAGAAGATGAGCTAAACTTTGATATTCCAGCACTTCCATCAGGAATAGAGTCAGATGTAATGGCTGACATCAGGGAGCTTAAACGCTGCTTTAATGCAAAATGCTATCGCTCTTCAACAATACTCTGCGGCAGAATACTGGAAACTGCATTGCATAGAAAATATTTTGAGGCAACTAATAAAGATATACTTGAGACAAGCCCCGGAATTGGCTTAGGAAATTTAATAGCAAAGCTCAATGATAAGGTTGAGTTTGAACCTGGAATAAAAGACCAGATTCACCTGATAAACAAAGTGAGAATCTCATCTGTTCACAAGAAAAAAGAGGCCTTTTTTCCAACAAGGCAACAGGCTTATGCAATAATACTTTACACTCTTGATATATTAAAAAAATTATTCAAACAATAAAATTACCTTAAAAAAATCTTATTGTTTGAGTTTAAAAGAACATAAAATAATGTTTTGTATTTCTCCGGGTTGTCAAAGATGGTCTTTAGAGCATCAACAGTCTTGTCAAATTTCCATTTAAGTTCCTGTGCAAACTCTTTTGCAGATATCTCATTCTTCCTTGTTCTCAGAGAAATAAATACATTATTCATTTTTTCAAGGTCTTTTTCATTAATTTGCTGTGTTTTCATTTCTTCTTTACTTTTTCTAATGTTGCCTCAAGCTTTGCAACAGCTTCATCTGCCTCTTTCTTGCTTTTAACTCCTGTGCAGACTATCTTGCCGTTAGAGAACAGCAAAAAGCTTGCCTTTGGCTCTTTAATTTTATAAACCAAGCCTGGAAACTGCTCTGGCTCATACTCAACATTTCTGAGTTTCATAACCAGATCGTTGAGGTTAAGTGCAAAACCTAAAGCTCCTGAAGCAACCATATTCTGGACTTTTATTTCAGGCTCAATATCTATCTTGACTTTTACTCTTTCTAAAAGTTTCATTATCTTATGGATAGATTCTTTTACTTCCTTCATTGTTTTTGCACCAGTGCAGACAACACGCCCGGTTGTAAAAAGAAGTGCTGATGATTTTGGTGTCTTTAATCTTATGACAAGCCCTGGAAACTGCTCTGGATTATACTCTGTATTTGGCAGAGTTGATGCTATCTTCTCTAAGTTTAGTGGATGCTTAAAGTCTGTAGAAACAACCATATTTACAATTCTTATTCCTTTAGCCATTTTTAAACCCCCTATATAAGCCTTTTTAAAGGCCTTTTTAAATGAATAAAAACTGCTTACTCATAAACCTTTCGGTTTTTAAGCAGCTACATTGAAAAAGTTCTGTTATTAAAGAAAGTTTTAAATAGGGGTAACTAATTGTATTATTAAAAAAGGATTTATAAAAAACAAAAAGGAGGTTTAAAAATGGACACATGGATTTGGGTTGTTTTAGGAGTAGTTTTATTAGCCCTTCTGTATTACTTCTTCGTGATGAAGAAGAAATAAATTTGATTTCAGAAAGGCTTGATTTATTTTTTTATTTTTTATTGAAATTTCTTGGAAAAGGTAGAGGATAGTTTATGAAAAATAAAGCTGCTGTCAGAAAACCAAAAATAGGCCTAACACTTGGAAGCGGTGGTGCAAGGGGAATAGCACATATCGGAGTGCTGAAAGTTCTGGAAAAAAATAATATTCCCATAGATTACATTGCAGGCGCAAGTTCTGGTGCATTTGTAGGAGCATACTACGCACTTAACAGGAAGATAGATGGGTTTGAAAAAATATGCCTTGGTTTGACAAAGAAAAAGGTTCTTTCCTTTATTGACCCAATCAACCCAAAGAAGGCATTAATTGCAGGCAATAAACTTAAGCAAGAAATACGCAGAATATTAGAAAATAAAGATTTTAATGACCTTAAAATTCCTTTAACAATTATTGCAACCAACCTTGAGAATGGCCAGGAAGTTCATCTTAAAAAAGGAAATCTTGCTGATGCTGTCAGGGCAAGCATAGGCATCCCAGGAATATTTTATCCTGCGAGACTAGATGATAAATGGCTTGTTGACGGCGGACTGATAAATGCAACGCCTGTGGATGTAGCAAGAGAAATGGGTGCTGACATTGTCATTGCTGTTGACTTGACAATGAGCAACGAAGCAAAATTTAAAGATCCAGCAATAGTTGGAACATTGGTGCAGTCATTTGATATAATGAGAACAGAGCTTACAAGATTAAAGATTCAGTCTGTAAGGAATTTAGTTTTAATACAGCCAACTGTTGATGATAGAAATGAGATTGACGCATTAAGGTTTTATGAGGCCAAAAAATTCATAAAATCCGGCGAAGATGCAGCTGAAAAGGCCATGCCGGAAATCAAGAGAAAAATAAAAGAATTTTCTAAAGAATAACTATTCTCTTACTTCATAGGAGTCGGTTCGGATAACAGGAATTTCCGATGTTAGTTGCAATTGGCAGGCGAACTAACCTAATTTATCATTACAAATCTACACTTGGTAAACCGAGTCTTTTTAATAAAACCTCAAGTTCTCCTTTAGAAACACCAGAACCTTTCCAACATTTTGTATTTTCAGGTATACCCTCTTTTGTTAAAGGAGACTTAGTTGTTAAATCATAAGTATAAAAGCTAGGACGAATTTCAAGTTTAAAAAATTCATTACCAGTAATAGAAGCCATTACATTTTCATCAAGTTTAAGAACATATAAGCTTCCAAACATTCCCTGTTCTTGTCCACTAACCCATTTTCCAATAGATTCATTATTCGTGAGCATTCCCATTCTTATATTTTTATAATGATCTGGAAATTTTGCTTCTAATGCTTCAAAGTTATCCCATAGAATTCTCCCATGGTAAATTGTGAGATAATCTAACCTATCCATTTTAGTTCACCTTAACTATACAGTAATAAGCTTTTCTTTATAAATCTTTCGGTTCTTTACTACTTATAAAAGATAACAATACAGACGCCCACCTTTATGAACTCTCGCCCGCCAACTTTGAATTTTTCCTTCGCTTCGCTATGGAACATTGCATTAAAATCCAACCCCTCCAAGTATTTGAGGGCAACTAACAGCGATCGCATACGTTAAGTGAAATATTACTCGGGCCACACTAGGGCTTTAACCCTTCAAAGAACTAAGCCTCGGGAGGGAGTTGCACCCCCGACCTGCAGATTACGAATCTGC
>CAYWLA010000085.1:0-5756 GCA_964458955.1 uncultured Methanosarcinales archaeon | reverse complement strand
TTGAAGAATTTCGTAAGCAAGTACTGGAACTTGATTCATGTGTGACTGAATCATTCCTAAAGTTGTACGTTGCTTATAAAGCGGAAACTAATTTTGTGGATGTTGTTCCTCAGGCAAAACAACTACGTCTTTCGTTAAATATTACATTTTCGGAAATTCATGATTCAAGGAAGATTTGTAAAGATGTATCAGCGCTTGGTCGCTGGGGCAATGGTGATGTCGAAGTTGGTCTCTCAAAGATTGAGGATATACCTTATGTTATGGGATTAGTCCGTCAAGCATTTGAGAAGCAGATATTATAAAAGAGATTAGAATTTATTTATAATATAACGAAAAAGTCAAAAACAAAAAATAAAATATGAATTATTATATTAAAACAATGTGGGGACCGCAGGCTGATTGTTATCCTGAAAAAGATAAAGGAGGAATAATCTCTTTTTCAATAAATTATCCAAAGCAAGCGGAAAAATTCAAAGAATGCGACGGATTCTTCCTTTACGAAACTGCTTGTGAGGAAGATGGTCAAATTGGAGCTAAAGCGATTTATGCTTATGGTCAAATCGTTGATAATCAAAAAGGAGAAGATTTAGAGAGAAATTATATTACTAGAGGAAAAGAGTTTAGTTGGGGACTAAGAGTAGATATAAACAAAAGAGTAAAAAGTGAAGACGGAATACCAATCTCCAAATTAAGAAAATTAGGAATAAAACAATTTCAAGCGCCAGGTGGATTGATAAAAATCACTGATAAGCAATTTGAAATTCTGAAGAAAGAATTAGATAAGATAAAGAACAAAGATGAAGCTTAAAAATTCAACCAAAAAGTCGAAAAATTAATTGGAAAATAAATGTTGGTTAACAAAAAGATAAAAAGTTTCCAAGAATTGTTGAGATTTATTAGAGAGAGTAATAGGGCATATTTAAAGAATATAAATGAAAGCGGGGGTGCAAATTTATATCTACGAGCCTTAACTGCTCAAATACTATGGTTATCTTTATTTTATTCTATTGCACATAAATTAATTCCGATAAGAGATTTTTTATTATCTAATGTATTTTTCCTTGTCATCTTGGGTACCTTTTCTCTTATGTGGGAAACTATAAAAGATAAATTACCATTATGGTTTTCGTATGTATTCAAGGGGGAATTTTTTTACAATTTTGATATGAAATTTTTAAATACTTGGATTATACTTCTTTCTACAATTAATATCGTTTTAATATTTTTACCAACCGAATTTTATGAAAATATTTATCAAAAATTTAAAAAAATAAAACCATGAGTATTTTAAGTAATAAAGCAAATTTTGGGATTACTTTATTTTTATTTTTACTGGCGATAATTCTTATAGTCATATCAATTACAATTGAACAGGGTTTACCTAAACCACTTGGATTTCCTGATTATGAAGCATATAAGTCATTCAGCAAAAAAGTAACCTTAATTCAAGATCAAATAAGTTTTGTTACAAAAGATTATGAAAGAATAGGAGAAGTAAGTAAAAATCTTTCACTTACTGGAAAATTTAGAAGGGCGTATATCTTTATTGACGTTTCTGTTGATAATGGAAAACCACTAACAGTTTATGACAGTATTTATTTTACTTTAAATTATAAAGGGGGGCATATTTTACGAAATAAAAGTTTACCTATGCCGACCTCTGATACTACACAGTTGCTTTATGACATGCGCGAAATCCCTTTTATAGAGAGCATCCCTTATTCAGAAAGTAAGCAACCATTATTTGTTGATTGGCTAACTGAATTAGATTCTAAAGAAAGCATTTTATTCCATACCTTTTTATCTTCTTGGAGACCAGGCGGTTTAATAAAAGAGATAACTATTGCTTTTGAATGCGAAGAAAATAGTGAGTGCGATATTGTGTTTAAATAAAATTATGAATATTTTTGAAGTCATAATAAATTTTATTCTACGTTTTATTGTGTCGCCCATATCATGGATTTGTTCTTTGCTTTTTAAATTTTTTTCAGACATATTGAAAAATCTTTATGGAAGAGTAGTCGCAATTGTTGCTGCATGTATTTTGGCATATTTAATTTTTGGCTTTTTAAGATGATTAACTGACCAACAAAAAATTATGGAATAAAAGACATGATAATAGAACAACAAAATAAAGGCGAATTAGAAGAATTTTATGACAAGAAGAAATGGGTAATAGAGGTAACGGCTTTTATTGGTCTAGTTGCAGCTCTATTTTTACAGATTGATAATCTAGAATATGATTCGCTTCGAATGCTGCAAGCAACCCTACTGATTATTTTTGCGTTTTTAATAAGTTATTTATTGATATCTCTTTGGATATATTTAATTGAGAAAAAGCCAGAAACTAAGGTACGTGTAGTGGTGAATGGAATGATAGTATCAACATTTATATTCGTTTTTATTTTCTCTTTATTTAAGTTTTTATATGAGGCATTTCCAAAGGAAACTCTTTTCTATATCACATATACAAGATTGGGAATTATATTTTTGATTAATTTCTTTTTTGAAGCACTTTCTGGATTCTTTACAAGAAGATTTGGAAAAGAAAGATTGTGGGTATTTATGTCAGAATTTGTTTGGATTTTACTTCTTGCCAGTATCTTGGTTTTTCCAAAGAATTATCTTTCCGAAGTTAAAAGTATTATACAAATCGTTCCGTTTATTTTGACGCTTTTTATTCTGAATCTTTTATACGCTTATCAAATTCTTAAAAGAAGAATATTTTTTATTCTTTTATTCTTAAGTGGTTTAACTTGGATAATTATTTCATTAATTTATTTTTAATCACTTAATCAATAAAAAAATTAGGAGAGATTTATGGAATCTAAAAATGAAAAAATCTAAATAATTATGGAATTCAAGCAATCAACAATCGGAGATCTTATAGAAAGCGAACGGGAGATGGTGCTTATCGGGGCAGAACGCTATGGCGCATATTTTATTAATGCGTCGGAATTCAACTTTTTTCTGAATAACTTTGTAAAATCAATTGACGACCCGAGTAAGTTTATTTTTGTAGCTTTTCTTTCGCAGGTGAGAAAACATCATACGCTCGCCTTATTTTCAGCTGTTCGACTTCATCATATTCAATCCGGGTTAAATCTGAGGCAAGTATTGGAGGCTGGAGCTTGGGGAGCATATGCTATGGCTCATGGAGATAGAGATAAGTTTTGCGAGACTGACGCAGATGGTATTTTAAATATTTCTGAGAAACTAGAAAAGGCAAGAAATAAATGGCTTGATCAGAATTTCAAAATCAAATCAGACGAGCTAAAAAAACTAAAAGAACTTATTAATAAATCGGTAGCTCATTCGAATATTGTTTATACATCTCAGAATTTTGAAATGAGATCAATAGACAATCCAGGATTTCATACTCCATTCTTTGATTTTGATGACGAGTATAAAGTCAAAAATGACCTGTGGTTTATTGCCAATATCGCATTGGGTTTGATGGATTTATTTTATGGAGTAAATCAGCAATATCAGGTCTTTCAATTGGTGGATAATTTTAATACAAGATTTAAGCAATTAGTGAATGAAAATAATAGACTTAAATTAGAAATGATGGAACATCCACGTTTTAAAAAACATGTCAAAAACTAATACAACAATTTAATGAATGGTGAGGATAGGTGGTAAAATAAATTAAAAGTCGAAAAATTAATTGAGAAATATTAACAAAAAAACATGCCTAGAAGATATAAACAAGATAGCTTTCTAGATCTTATATTAGATATTATTGAAGTTGTAGGAACTTTATTGATTTTTTATATGGCACTTTTATATTTTACAGACAAGGCTAAATTTTGGAATTGGTTTATTTATGGAATAATAATAATTATCGCAATTATTGGATTCATATTATTGAATAAACATTTTAATAAAGTAAAAGAAAAAAAGAAGGAAGAAAGATTTTTAGAGCGAAAATTTAAAATATTAAAAGATATTAAAAATAGTAATCAAATGGAATATCTTAATAATTTTATTAGTCGTTTTGGCTCAGAAACCAAAAGGGGATGGAAATATAGAAATTATATTTTTGATCCAAATCGTTTAGATGATTTGCAGCAAATTCTTATCAAGAACGGAGTTGATATAGAATTTGACGACATAACTTTTATATTAGAATATTTAATTGATCAAAAAGAACAAAAAGTTACGGCTGAGAGTATCAGTGAAAAACCTCAATTATTTACTAATTTAAGCGGAACTGATTTTGAAAGACTTATTTATAGATTATTTGAATCAATAGGTTATAAAGTGGAACATATTGGACATTCAAAAGATCAAGGCGGAGATCTTGTTATTAATAGAGGGTTAGAAAGAATTGTAATTCAGGCAAAAAAATATATTGGCAATGTGGGAAATAAAGCCGTACAAGAGGTAGTAGCGGCAAGAAATCATTATAATTGTAATGGTACCATTGTAATTACTTCCTCAAATTTTACTCAGGAAGCTATGGCTTTAGCTAAAACCAACAATGTTCGCCTGATTAACAAAGCAGAATTACAGAAGTTACTTTTCTCATATCTCAAAGAACATTGGGTATAATACTTAATAAAGGAGAACAGTTCTCCTTAAATGCTTAGATATTTTATTTTTAACCAAAAGGTCAAAAATTAATTAAGGAATAATTATGAAAAAACGGAAAGCTATATCAGCAAAAAAAAGATTAGAAGTATTGAAAAGAGACAACTTTACATGTCAATCTTGTGGTAAATCCCCAGCATTGTACCCTGAACTACAAATTGATGCGGTAGTAAAATTAGAAGCTGATCACTTCAAACCTTATTCCAAAGAGGGCTCAGATGATTTAAAAAACTTGCACACCCTTTGTATGTTATGCAATAGGGGGAAAGGAAATAATGAAAGTCTGAATATAACTGTTCAAAACAAAATTAATATTTTGTTAGACAAAATCAATCCAGAAATATTGAAAACAATTAAGTCAAAAGGTAGTGCAAGTGTTGTTTCTAATGATAATGATTATCAAGAATTAGTCAGATTAAACGGTTTATGTAAGACTTTTGATGTTAAAGTTATACCAAATACTATTTTTGGATATCATGCTATGTACAATGCTGGAATTTATACTATTCAAGATAATAATGCATCAAAAGTTAATTTTATTCTGGCGTCATTATTAAAGGAAAAAGAAAAGACCATTTATAAATCTAACCAGAGAGTCAAAAATTAATTGAGAAATAGAATTTAAGTCAATTTTTAAAAAATGAATTATTATATCAAAACAATGTGGGGACCAAGAGCTGACCGTTATCCTGAAAAAGATAAAGGGGGAGTAATTTCTTTTTCAATAAATTATCCAAAGCAAGCGAAAAAATTTAGGGAATGTAATGGGTTTTTTCTTTATGAAACTGGTTGTAAAGAAAACAATCAAATTGGAGTTAAAGCGATTTATGCTTATGGTCAAATCGCTGACAATCAAAAAGGTGAAGATTT
The DNA here is from genome assembly GCA_964458955.1 of uncultured Methanosarcinales archaeon. Taxonomy (GTDB): domain Archaea; phylum Nanobdellota; class Nanobdellia; order Woesearchaeales; family CG1-02-33-12; genus CG1-02-33-12. The sequence goes on along the minus strand of CAYWLA010000085.1, from coordinate 290 downwards.
AGAGAGAAATTATATCACCAGAGGAAAAGAGTTTAATTGGGGAGTAAGAGTAGATATAAACAAAAGAGTAAAAAGTGAATACGGAATACTAATCTCCCAATTAAAAAAATTAGGAATAAAACAATTTCAAGCACCGGGTGGATTGATAAAAATTACTAATGAGCAATTTGCAATTTTAAAAAAAGAATTAGATAAGATAAAGAACAAAGATGAAGCTTAAAAATTTAACCAAAAGGTCAAAAATTAATTGAAAATAAAATTATGAAATTAGAAAAAGATGCTTACGGTCA
>CAYWLA010000084.1:0-5756 GCA_964458955.1 uncultured Methanosarcinales archaeon | reverse complement strand
AAGAAACAGATATAGCAAATATTAAATATGCTTCTGATGGAATAGATGTATACATCGGTTATTTAAAGACTAAATTAGATTAAGCACATCAAACGATGTGTTTTTCTTTTGCTCAGGAGGTGAGTATTATGGCAGAAACAGTTAAAGGTTTAAATATCAAGCTTACTCTTGATGGTAAAGATCTAGAAAATGATCTAAATGGGATTAAAAAAGAACTGAAGGAACAAAACAAAGATCTAAAAGCCATTAATACTAACCTGAAATATGATAGTACGAACCTAGATCTTTGGAAAGAAAAGCAATCAAAACTCAATGATATTTTAGTTCAAACAAAAAAGAAACTTGAAACTCAGAATCAAGAACTTGAAAAAGCTAAAAAAGCAGTTCAAGTAGGAGATATGAGTCAAGAAGAATTCAACAAGATGAAACGCAATGTTTCATATTCAGAAGCAGAAGTTTCTAAGTTGAATAACGAGCTCGGTAAAACTGCCGATAAAATTAAGCAGCTAAGTAATGCCAATTTTGAGAAAATCGGTAAACTTGGTTCAACACTCACTAAATCTTTAACGGTTCCTATTTTAGGAGCCGTTGCTGCTTTAACAGCCTTCTCTGTTAAGACTGCATATACTGCTGATGAAATTGGTGATACAGCTCAGAAATTAGGATTGTCAGCTGAAAAGTTCCAAGAATGGAATCATGTCGCAACGATCATGGGAACTTCAACTGAATCAATGTCTAAAGCATTTATGAAAGTGAATGGAATCTTAGGAGATATCGCAACTGGTAATGGTGATAAGGTAGCAGATAGTTTAGCAATGATCGGATTAACAGTAGATGATCTTAAAGGAAAAGATGCTGATCAAGCATTTGAATTGATTCGTAATGCTTTAAGTAATGTTGCTGATGAAGCTGTTCGTGTTGGTATAGCCAATGAATTCTTTGGTGAGAAAATTGGGACTGAAGTACTTCCAATCTTATCTAGTGAAACGGATGCAATTAATGGCTTAAGAAACGAAGCAAGAGAACTAGGTATTGTCACTAATGAGCAAGCAGCACAAGCAGGAGAGTTTACCGATGCACTTGATCGCACGAAACAAGCATTGTCAAGTTTAGCTGTTGATATAGCAAGTACGGTTTTACCAGTTTTACAAGAATTAATTATAAAGGTTAGAGACAATATTATACCAACTGTAAAAGATTGGATTGAAAAGTGGGATAACTTAGAATCGGGGACAAAAAAAATCATCGCAACGATCATAGCCTTAGTAGCTGCCATCGGTCCAGTACTATCAGTAGTTGGTAAAGTAGGACCACTACTCAATATGGCATCATTGGGGTTAAAAGCAGTAGGAACATCAGGAATATTTGCAGGTGTTGGTATCAATGCAGCAACACTTGGAATTGGTGCACTGATTGCTATTTTAGCGATGGCTTTATTTCAAAGTGAAGAATTTAAGGCTTTACTTGGAAGACTCATGGAAACATTCATGCAGTTGCTTCCACCTATCTTAGCAATCGTTGATAGTCTAATGACAGCATTACAACCAATTTTAGATGTCATCATTGACCTGGTAGTTATGCTTGTAGATTTACTTGTTCCAATTCTGGATGTCATCTTAATGCCACTCATTACTCAAATCCAAATGTTCGCAGAAATATTAGGATTATTAGCACCTTTAATAACAATAGTGGGAGAAGTATTAAATGCTATTTTGGTTCCTGCTATTAATGTTCTTAAAACAGTACTTGAACCAGTGTTGAATGTGGTTCAAAAGATTGTTGAATTTATTCAGAAGATATTTGAGTGGATTGGTGATTTACCATCGAAAATAGGAGACTTCGGTGGAAAAATAAAAGATACATTTTCAGGTGTTACAGAGGGCATCTCCAACATAGCTAATAAAGTAACTGAAGGCATTAGTGATTTTGCGTCAAATGCAGCAGATAAAGTCAGTGGATTTTTTGGCGGAATTGGAAGCTTCTTTGCTGATACGTTTAACTTAAAAGGTTCAAGCACTGTGAATAACTCAAATTCAAACACATCCACAAGTAATATGAATAACATCACAATTAATACAACATCACCAACCTTTGATATTGACTCAATCAACAAGGCGTTAGGAGGTAGTGTGATTTGATCAGACAATTTTATATAGAGAACAAGTATGGCGACATTTATTATTTCAACTATCAAAATCAAACGCTTATCTCACAGGTGAGTGGGTTAGGGTTTTCTCTAGATTCCAAGTATCTCGAGTATCAAAATTACTTCACCAGATCTGAATATAATATCCCACTTACTGAAGTTACAACAACACTTATATTTTTGAAAGGATATGAAGGCTATAAAGCATTCGTTGACTTCATCAGTAAAAGTAATGATGACATCAAATTGTATTATCAGACTGATGCATTCAAGGCGTATTGTTATGTAGATGTTATAAGTTTATCAAAAGCAGAACTCGTAGCAGGTACTATCCAAAGTACAATCGTATTTAAAAAATTATCGTTATGGTTAAAAGAAAAATCCTATGAGATCATTGCCAATGGTTCATCAAGCGGAAAAGTTTATCCTTATAGTTATCCATACTACTATTCGAGTTCATATGAAGGTAAAGTATTCATTAGAAATGAAGGGTTAAATGATGCACCTGTTGTTATTGAGATGATGGGTAGTGTTGTGAATCCAGAACTTCTAATCAAAAAGAACGGAGAAGTAGTATCTAAACTAAGGTTATATTTGACTGCAGAAAATATAACGATAACCATAAATTCGATTCCAAGCAAACAAGAAATGTTAATGGATGAATCTGGAGTGGTTTCTGACATATATGGATTCCAGGACTTTGAAGAAGATAACTTTATTTTTTTGGATCATGGGGATTATGAAATTGAGTTTAAACCAGGTGTCGCTACAGAATCAATTTGTAGAGTAACTGTACTTGAAGGCTATTTAGGAATATAAATATGAAACTACTATTTCTAGATCGAAGTACACTGCAGTATAAAGATAATGCCTATGTTAGCAATCAATATGAACTTGCTTTGGATATGGTCCTTATCAAGCGTTCGACGTTCAAGGTAAACAAGACAAATATCAATTGTACTATTGGTGATATCGTAGTTTTGAAAAGTGATATCTATTCGTACATCGGTATTTTGGAAAGTATAGAACTCTTAGATGATTTTACAACAAACATTAAATCTCTCGATTTTAGGGAGATTTTTAATTTAGATATACCAGCAATAACTTTTAGTGGAGATTTAGCAGATTATTTAGATCAAATCATCACAAGTTACTTTAAGAATAACTCAGATGAAAAACAAAATTTATCATACTTAACCGTTAGCAAAGAAACAAGCGTATCTGGAAGTCTTAGCTTTGAATCAGATAATATCATCAATATGTCAAAGATATTTGAACTCGTTTCAAAAGGTTATGGCATTAGTTTTGATACTGATGTTACTTATCTTAGAGGACGAATTACAGGTATTATCTTTCGTATTGTGAATGTCAATCAAGGTATGGTGATTAAGAGTGATTTCTCATCTATCTTAAATGTGGAGACCAATGATTCAACAAGTCAACTTGTTAATAAAGTTGTCTTTTATCCTAGAAGTGATAATCAGATTTATCACAATATTAAAATATATTATCTGCTTACAACTGGTGAAATTACCGAAGATAGTACATCTGAATATCGGTATACGAGTGTTATGGCCAAAAGTTATATCTATACGGATAATGATTATGAGACACTTGAAACCAAAGCAAGAAGTGAAATGGTAACATCCAAACTAGATCATAATATTACTTTTATGATTGACATGAAAAACAAGGTGTTCATTCCTTTTAGCAACATTTATCTCGGTGATTATGTGTCATTCATCCACAAAGGAAAAACCTATGAATCAGTGATTACAGGCATAACATTCAAAGATTCAATGAATTATGCAGTGATTACATTAGGAGAATATCGAGTGAAATTAACAGAAAAGATACAACTACTCAGTAAAAATACAAGTAGTGGTTCAACAAGCAATATAACAATTACCAATACAGACATCGATGGAGGTGAGTTCTGATGGGATTACAAAAAATAACATTTGAAGGTGGAAATGTAACATCAAAGATTGATTCTGATTTATACCATTTTCTTTTTTCAAGTGATGTAGGCATATTAAAAGGACTTAAAAGCGAGTGTGGTTTTACATTAGCCAATAACACCATTACATTTAGTGATGGGTACGTTTCAGTATACGGTCGAATCATCTATATTGAAAATCAAACAACAATAGGTGTGACACCAGATTCAAGCAAATATGGATATGTTGTACTTGGTGTAAATACTTCAGGTAATAGTGTAAGTTTGTATTTGAAAGAGCAAGTAGGTAGTTATCCATCTTTAACAACTACAAATCTATTAGTTACCGATGGGCTTTATGAACTTGTTTTATGTGCATACACCAAGACGACAACCTCAGTTACGCTGACAAGTTATTCAAGAAAGCTGATCAGTAACGATAAAGGACGAGTAGATGCATTAGACAATGAGATATTCAATCATTATTTACCGGTTAGAAAATCTTTGACACTTGTATCACCAGGAACTTATCGGTTTTCAGGAACAAGTTCAGATGAATTAAGGCAATCAATTCTATATGTAACAATTAACAATCATGCAGTCGTGACATTTCCTGGAGAGCAGATGTTCTTATTCGTTGGATCTAATACATCAGTTTCATACAGATATGCATCAGGTGACTACTCATTAAGTGTTGTTTATGAGAATGGAATTGTCACATTAACAACTGGAAATACAATACACAATATTACAAGTGTATTTATGAAAAAATAGGAGGAAATTAAATGGCTACAATTCAAATTAAAAGAAGAACTACTGCAGGTACTGGTCCACTTATCGGTACAACAGGAACCGTAAAAGCTGGAGAACCTCAAGTTGATTTTACTGGTGAACATTTATACATTGCAAAAGCTGATAAAGTCGCAAGTGTATCTGTACCACTAGCTGAAGCAGATTATCTTAAGATTCCTGGAGTTGCAAAAGTTGATGCTCAAATCGATACGAAGATCACTGCACTAAATCTTGGGACTGCTTCAACCAAAAACACAGGAACAGGAAGCGGAAATGTTCCAATATTAGATGCAAGTGGGAAACTAGCAGACAGTGTCGTTCCTAAGATTGCAATGACGAACACTTATGTTGTTGCAAGTCAAACTGCTATGCTTGCATTATCCAACGCACAAGAAGGTGACGTTGCGGTTAGAACGGATTTAAATAAAACCTTTATTCTAAAGGCGGCTCCTTACTCAACGCTTGCAAACTGGCAAGAACTTTTAACACCAACAGATGCAGTAACAAGTGTCAATGGTTCAACTGGAGTAGTAACAATTTCATTAGCAGGTTTAGGCGGAGTTGCATCCACGACATATAACACTCACGTTGCATCTAATCTACATTTAACTACAGAACAAAGAACAATTCTTGACAATGTGAAAATTTCCGAGATTATTGATACTGATGGAATTGCACTAGCTGCTTCAGAAGCTGCATATGCAAGTGCAGTGGTTGTAGATGGACTTGTTTATTATCCAGTTGTGGACACAGGATATACTCCAACCAAAATTAAGTATAAACTTGGAATTGATCTGAGTAAAGTATTACAACCTTCATCAATTATTGATGGTGGTACTTATTAATGGCAATCATTAGAGTCAAACGAGGAACAACAAC
>CAYWLA010000083.1:0-5776 GCA_964458955.1 uncultured Methanosarcinales archaeon | reverse complement strand
CGAGAGCTTTGGCGGTCGTTTTTAAACAAAGTTTGAACTTTATCCAAAAAGTGATGATTGGCGGTGTCTTTTGGACGAAGTTAGAACTTTCTTTGATCAAAATCCGCAAGCGGATTTTGAATAAATTCCGCCTCAGTATTTCCGTTCGCTTCCGTTTCGCTACAGCGAGCAAAACAGGAAAATTTTCTCTATATTTTTTTAATCGCGCGCCGCCAAATTTTTTTCAATTAAGGAAAAGAAAATTTTCTGTTTTGCCTTCTTCCTAATGGAGGAATTGCGGAAACGCTCTATTTCAAATCGCAAAAGAGCAAAAATTCCTTCCTCCAGACCCCCTTCCTTTTTGCTCTTTTGCTTTTCGGACTTCGCACGATTTTTTTGCGGGGCTACAAAATCAAAGGGTGATGGGTGAGGTTAGTTTTCTTTTGTTCTTTTGTTCGCTATTCGCTTTTGCCGTTTCTTTTCCCACTTATCATGCCACTCTGTATGCCAAGAAGGAATATTTAGATAAATTTGCTGAGTTGCATCACATATACTCAACAAGCCTGTCACGCGATCAAACTTTTTCTTGATTGAGTCCTCCCAACAATAAGGTGGACCAAAATCGCTAAAAAGTTCATTGCCAGTTAAAATCATTACTGGATTGATTGGTCTTTCCGGTTTCCAATACTTTCTTCCTTTCTTGGCTATACTGGTAATACTTTTTACTTCCTGAGGTGTCAAGGATTTTCGTAAAGTACTGAATACCAGTACAGCTCCGGGGAAAGTTTTGGCGAGGTATTTCATTCTTTCAAAATCTTCCTTTTTAAACTTCCCATATGTCTTACTCTCGCCGAAAAGCAATCCGTCATTTTTCTCTCCATAAACTGAATCTTGCCAAAACGCTGCGAAATCTGCCTCCAATTTTTTCTTGTTTTGATCTTCTGCTACAAAACTCGTTGTGGGTGTAATGCGCATTGTTGTTAATTTATACTCATCAAAAAAATCCAGAGCCAGCAAAACTGCGTATGATCCTTCCGCATAATTCGCGATGCTAAATGGCCCCGTTGTTTTGTATGACCAAAGAGAATTGTCGAGATGCCCAACTGCATTGAAGGTGTCTAAACATTTTGGGCAAAAAAATAAGTCGTGAACACTCTGAAGTGTATACCAAGAATTTCTTAAACAATGCGGGCACTGCAGACGTAGACCTAGTCGGAAAAATTCTTTTTCAATAAGATAATCATGAGGGTTTCGTTTTTGCGACCCCTCATCAAGCCTGTTTTTAACTTCACCAACAGATAAGTCTCTTTCCTGATTGATTTTGTTTTTTTCAACAGGACTCCCGTCTTGTTGTACGGTGCCACCGTTCATGTGCTCAAGGAGGCCAAGAAGCTTTTCGTTTTTAAGAATAGAGGGATAACCATCAAGTTTTTTGTATATCTGTTTTGCTAATAATCCTGGGGGTGATAGTTTTGGTTTCCAACCAAGATCCTCCAGCCAAGCAAAAAATACTTTTTCTGATAGAGGTATTTCCTGCGTTTCGTTGTAAGTATCTTTTACTAATTTAACTAATCCATTTCTTCCGACTCGCCAATCTCCCCTAAAAGAGGTTAGACCCGAAATTGCGCGGATAAACTTATCTCCAGAAGATTTTGGAAAAACTTCGGCTATATATTCGCTTGTGCCATAAAAACGAAAGCTAACTTCATTTGCACAACGTGGTTCACCATGATACCCATATTTTTGGGCAAATTTTGGTAATAAGGAACGAAATCTTACCCTAATTTCTTTTGTATCAGTAATATCAATAGAACCCCCCTCATCTCCGTATATATCGCTTGGAACTGCACCATCTTTATCACGCGCCCATTCATTCCAAACTCGCGGATACCAATGTTGTAACGCAAAGAACGGATCGCTAGAGGAGTCTTTGGGGTCTCTTTTAATTTTTAAAGTTTTGGCATACTCTTGCATTTCTCCCATTGTGCAATTCCGCGCTCTCACTATTGACGCATAATCGCAAACTTGCGGATTATGTTTCCAATGCCTTCGGTGTACTTTCAAAAATCCAATCAAAAGCTCTTTCAATTTTTCATTGTCTTTAAGTTGTTTAGGAACTGGAAAAACTGATTTTCCCATTGCACGCAAATTCCAGTAGTCAACGATATCCTCTACCTTTGTGGCATCCATAAAAAAGACATAGGCGTCTCTGCGGAACCCAGAACGGCTAAAACTATTGATACCATGATGTGTTACCCGACGCGGAAATAAAACATTTTCGTTCATTAAGTCTTTTATATTTTCAATTTTAAAATCCGGAGTATTGATCTCTAAAGGGTCGTAATAATGGGCTTTTAATATTGGATTAAGTTTACTTGGAATTTCTCCAAAAACACTTGCCCAAAAAAGTGAAAATTGTTTTGGTAACTTAGGGAAAATTATTTTGATAGGATATTTTGCTTTGAATTTAAAATTTTCCTCAAAAATTTCTTTGAGGATTTCAAACAACCCTATTCCAAATTTGGGGGATAAATTTCTATCTTCATTTAAATCTTTCCATATTTCTTCGGGCTTTATTATTTCTATTCCAATTTCAGTAATATATTGCGGTACATTTTTTGAAAGCTGTACAAAAACATCGGGGTCAAAAGCTTCAACATAACCGAGAATAACACTTTTTGCTGTCGGAGTTCTTAACGGCTTCTCTCTCCAAGTAGCGGGCATTCTTTTATGGAGTTGGATAATAGGAAAATAATCGCCTCCCCAAAAAGACGAACCTAAACGAATTGCTTCTCTGACTTGCTTTTGATTGTTTGGGTCAACGAGAAAAGCAAGTTTTAGAGGTCTTGTTTTTATATCTACTGAACCAATCATATTATTTCCCAGATTTAGTGCGGTTATCTTGTTTACATAACATCTGGCAATTCTCTGCAGTCGTTTTACCGCCCTCATGCCAAGGTGTAATGTGATCCGCTTCCATTTCTTCTATCTCAAAATGCTCTCTGCATTTTACACAAATACCTTTTTGCCTCTCATATGCCTCACGCTTCATTTTATCGCTAAAAGCTCGGATATTTAAATATTTTTCCTGCCTAGTTAAAACATATGGGTAAATGCCAGATTTTTTCGTAACATCTTCGTCCTGCATCAACTTCGTTATTTCTTTCTCTATTTTCTTTGAGTCTATTTTTTCATTTTTAAATTCATTATATAAAGGTCCAAATTCCACACCTTTCATCTCTTTTCGATAGTTTGGAAAAACTACTTTAACCAAATTAATGACATTTTGAAAATAAAGCCATAATTCGTTGGCGTTCGGTTCATGCTGATGTTTGGACATATAATCTTCTATCTTGTCATTGCTTATCCACTTGATAGCGGTTTCTAAGTAATCCTGGCGAATTGCTGAACCGCTCAAATAATCGCTTGCTATACTATGGGCAGGACATCCTGATTTACTGAAATATTTTTTTGCGTCAATAAGCCAAGCTCCACTATAAATTGCATTTCGCAATTCCTGATCCGTTAATTTTTCTCCCGCAATGTTTATAATTTTAAACCAATCCAACTTTTCTTTATCATTTCCCTCGCAAAAATAAATCATCAACTTGTAATCAAGAATTTGATTTTTTTCCACATCTGTAAGATTATGAAAATACAAATTATTAAGCGAGAAACTGCCGGCGATGTATTCGCAGAAACTTATAGTTCTCTGTTGTCCGTCCAAAACCTCAAAACTTCTATTCTCATTTTTTACCCAATACATTACATTTAATGGAAAATTTTTCTTTATAGTATCAATAACCGCATCCCTTTGCTTATCTTTATACACAAATTCACGCTGATATTTTGGACGGATATTTAATTTCCCGCCATAGCCGACAACGCCCTCTTCATCGCTGTTGAGATAACCATTTGACACTTCTTTGATTGTGATTTCATTTAGTCGTATTTTCATAAATTTATTTTTTATCAGTTTTTGAATCTATATATTTAGCCAAATCATCGAAATTTTTGATATGTTCAAATTCTTTTTCTCTATCGGGCACCACTATAACTACAACCGTAAAATCATTTTTTATCGTATACATAATTGAATCTTTGTCCCTTATAGTGATTCTGGCTTTTGAAAATTTTTCATAAGTTTTTTTAATTGCCGATTTAATTAAATCCCATGTTAATCCACCAGCAATGGCACTACCAAAATAAATTATTATTTGCATTGGCAAATCTTCAGCAGAAAATCTCATTAAATTTGCGTCTGCTTCTATATTAAAATCATCAAAAATTTCTTCAATTTCGGCTAAATTTTCTTTATGCTCTTTGCTTATTGAAATGTGTAATTTGGGTTTATTATTGTTTTCCATAAAATTATTGTTTATTAAATTTTTTGTTTTTTATAATTATTCTTCTATAAATAGGCTTACCATTTAAATCTGGCCCTCTACCTCTCCAATCTGGATACTTTAATCTATGATCGTCTAATCCTAAAATTTTAAATTGTTTCGGGTTATATTTTTCTAAAAAACTTATCGGAACGCCCATAATGTCAGCATAATCTGCCGGTATGTTTTTTGTTTTATCAACATTTATTGCGTCATAGTTATCATATTTTGGATAATCTTTTTCGTTTCCTTTGTAGCTTTTGTAAAGAATTAAATCCTCGTGTCTTTTTTGAATTTCTAAATTGGTGAACCAAGTAACATTTCGAAATTTCACAAGACCAGTTTCTTTGTTATATACGCCTTTGGCAAACTCTTTTGGATATGGCGTTCTGAAATACGCATTACCACCCTTGAAACCATAACCTAACCATAATTTGTTATCTTTTATGAGTTTAAAAATTTCTTTGTATGTTATGGCGTTCAAGCTGCCGATTATGACAAACTTTTTATCATATTCAATCAATTGCGCCACATATTCGCGAAATAAAGAAAAAGGCGGATTGGTGACTACAATGTCGGCCTGCTTTAATAGTTCAATACATTTTTTGCTTCTAAAATCGCCGTTGCCTTTTAGATGCTTTATGCCAATTTCACTTAGATCAGGAACTTTGTCGCCATTCTTGTCGCCTGTGTACTCTAAATAAATTGCTTTTTCAGAATCATTTTGACTAAATAAATCAATTTGTTGATTTTTATAGCAAGTCGTAATCAATTTTTTTAATCCTAAAAATTCGAAGTTATAGGAAAAATAATGAAAAAAATTACTAATCCTCGGATCGTCGCAATTACAAAAAACAATCTTATTTTTAAAATAATCCTTATAATGACTTAGTTCTCTTTCAATATCGGCAAGTTGAGTATAAAAGTCGTCAAACTTCGCTTGGCTTGCCTTCTGTAAGTATTTGTTTGAAGATTTTGTTCCCATATTTCTATTTCATTAAATTATCAAGCGTAATGCCGAGCGCGTCCGCAATTTTTTTGACTGTATTAATGGTAGGGTTGGGGGTGGAGCCAGCTTCAATTTTGGCAATCGTATGAAAAGCCAAATTTGCCCTTTTAGAGAGGACATCTTGCGAAATACCGAGCTTATTTCGGTATTTTTTTATATTCCCGCTGATTGTGGATTTTTCGTTTGACATATTCGTATAGTTTTACTATGATAGTTAGTAGTGATACAAATTCTTTATTATCGTTATTTAGTATATGAAATCTTTAGTTTTTAGTCAAATGAAATTAGGGAGCTCTTTCTTGTTGCGCGCGCACGGGAGTGATGAGGCAAGAACAACTATAAATAATTTAGCCCCGCAAAAAAATCGTGCGAAGTCCGAAAAGCAAAAGAGCAAAAAGGAAGG
>CAYWLA010000082.1:0-5796 GCA_964458955.1 uncultured Methanosarcinales archaeon | reverse complement strand
CTTATATAAAACCACAACAAAGCCAACCATGTAAATAAGCTGGGAGCTTGTTTTTTCAGCAATCTCTTTTGCAACTTCTTTTTTGTTCTTGTCACTGATAAATGCCCTTAGAAGCTTCACTTTAATAAGTTTTTTTTTGTTAAGCTGTTTTTTAATCTCTTTAATTGTGCTTTCTGTCAGGCCATTTTTTCCAATCCTTATAACTGGCTCAAGTGTTTTTGCTTTTTCCTTTAATTTTTTATTATTTAACATTTTATGCATTATGGTTTAAGTTCATTGGATGCTCGCTGCCAAGTTTTCTTCTTTGGTGCAGCTCGTCTATATGCTTTAATTTTGTTTCAAGGATCTTATTTATATCTCCTGTGAAATCCTCTAAAAGAATTGAAACGTGTTCTCCGCCAAGCAAGTGCGGCAAGATGACATAATCTGCTCCTGCATCATAAAGCGTTAGGGCTTCCTCAACCTGGTTTGCTGTTACAAATATAAGCGCCTTTTTATTAACCTCTTTGGTTTTCTTTATTAAAAGAAGATTGTCCTGCTCTTCTGGAACAGTTGATATAACCATCTCTGCCTTGTTCAGCTCTAATCTTTCAAGAATTTCTGAATCGCCAACATCACCATATATGCAGGGTATTTTTTCTGTTATTAACCTTTTTATAACATCTGGATTGAAATCAACTATTAGTAAGCATTTTTTCATTTTCTGGACTGTTTTAACAATACTATACCCAATTCTGTTATATCCAAAAAGAATAATATCATAATCTTCATTCTTATGATATATGTGTTCATCAACTTTCTTACCTTTTCTTTCAAATATTCCTAAGCACTTTGATAAATGAGGGTATATCTTATTTGCATAAAGTATAAGATAGGTAGAGCCAGCGATAGTTATTAAGCCAATAATAGTTACAAAAGATAAAATCTCATTTGTTAAATGCCCTACGCTAACTCCCAAGGCAATAAGAATCAAAGAAAATTCGCTTATCTGAGCTACAGTCAATCCAGCTAAAAAACTGTTCCTTTTGGTATAGCCAAGCAAACCCATCAATATCATTACTATCAATGGGTTTCCGATGAGTATAAATGCTGAAAAGATCAGTATTGGGATTATATGCTGGCTTATATTTGAAAAAGTCATTTGAGATCCCAACATTATAAAAAAGAGAATAATAAAAAAATCACGCAATGGCTTCATTTTAGAGCTAATTTCATAGTGGTATGGAGATAATGATAGGGTAATGCCTGCCAATAGCGCTCCTGCTTCTATTGAAAAATTCAGATAATGAAAAAGAGTAGCTACTGCAAAACACCAGCCAATTGAAAATAATAATAAAAATTCCTGTGATTTGGCAACAACCTTAGTTATCTTTGGAAATATATAAACGCTGATTATAAATAATAAGAGCAGCAAACCACTCACTTTTAAAACAGTTTCAAGAGCTAAAATAGTAAGATTTATTTCAGTTGGTATTGCTGATATTACCATTAAAATAAGTATTACAATTAAATCCTGGACAATTAAGAAACCAATAGCAATCCTTCCATACAGGGTTTCCAGGTCATTCTTATCTGACAAAAGTTTCATGATTATTATAGTGCTGCTGAATGTCAAAGCAACAGCAATATACATCGAAACTATTGTAGAAAAGCCTAACAACCTGCCTATGAAAAACCCTATTACTGAAGTGAATATAACCTGACCAACTCCTGTAATTAGAGAAACCTTGCCGACATCCTTTATTATTCTTGGATTTAAGTTTAATCCAACCATAAATAAAAGCAATGTTATACCTATCTGTGCAAAGGTTGCAATAGCCTCTGTTGATTTGACTATATTAAGAAAATAAGGGCTTACTATAATTCCTGTTAGAATATACCCTATGATTAATGGCTGCTTTAACAACCGCATTATAGATGCAATAACAACTGCAATAATAATAATAATGCTTAATTCAACAAAGATAGTTATAGCCATCCTTTACCTCTTTTTAATAAATTTTTTTATATTGTATTTAAATCTTTTTATCAAAAATTGTCAAAATACTACAAATTTGACAATTTTCTCAAATACTGCGGAATTCAATCCACAGTACTTATTTAGTTTTTTGAATTCTTGAGCCGCCTGCGGGAATAAACAAGGTTATCTCATCAATGCTTCCGCCAATGATTTTTTTAATTTTTTTTGCAATTTCGCTTGTTTTTTCTTTTCCCTGTTTTATAATAACAAATTTTTCAGAGTTAACTTTTAAAGCATTAACGGGGCCACCAATTATTATACTATCTTTAATGCCAATTGCTATTTCAAGAATAGGATGTATGTAGTTTGTCTTGCCCTTTACCATAAAAGCGCCCTTTCCAATGTACTCGCCGGAGTTTGCTTTTTTTGTCAGCTGTTCTGGCTTTACATAAAACACCTCAAGGCTTGACAAGCCCAAACGCCATGCCCTGCTGTAAGATGCTGTTGCCTGTGCAGCTTCCTGTATTGTTGCATCTCCAATCTTTTTGTTATCTGATTTAATAACAAAAAATGGAGAACCAGCCATATCTGTGTGAAAAACAAGGTCATTTGTTTCAGTATGTTTTTTTACTATAATCTCATTAGCTGTTGCATCCCTTCCGCCAATGCATAGAAATCCCTCTGAACTGAAGAACCACCTGAACTTTTCATACCATTCTTTTTTTCTAACTGGTTTTTCTGTTATTTTTTCACTTGAAACTATTTTTTTGTTTTTATTGTTTAATAAATTTAGCTTATCCCAGCTCTTTTCAAAAGCTTTTTTTGCACCTTCAAGCTTTTTCCTTGATTTCTTTGCTTTTTCAAAATAAACAGCAGCATTCTGTTCAATGGATTTTTTAATGTCAAGGGTTATTCTAGCCATAGAAGTATAAATTATGCATGACTATTTATTGTTTTCGAAAAATCCTGAATTATACTAAAGGGGGCTTTCCTCCCTGCAGGGCATAGAATTTCTTATTCTTGTATTCAAGGCTAAAAACATCTGTATTGCAGTCAGTAGCCCTCATCTTGACAATTGATATTTCCCTTATAACCTTTCTGAACTTTTCTGTATGCTGCAGGAAAATTATCCCATCTGCCAGATAATCCTCAACCTCATACTCGCTATACTTGCTTTTGTCAAGAGGCATCTCAGAAATCAGGAAAGTTGTTAATTCAACATCCCTCAAAAACTCAAATATATAGAATAGCTTTGTCCTTGGGTCCTCAAAGCTTGATAAAACATATAGCGCAGATAGTGAATCAAGAACAAACAAATCACATTGTGCTTCTGCTTTAACCTTTTTTATTATATTCTTTATAACATTCAGCCAGTCGCCGCTAGGACCGATTTTAGTTTCCTTTATCTGCTTTCTTATCGCACCTAAATCTGAGATAACTAATGATCCGCCCTTTGCTGATTTAATATCTTGGATAGTTGCTTTTAGTTTTGCTATGTCTGACATAACAACCAGGTTGATTTTTGAAAGGTCATACCCCATGTTTTCTGCATGTTCTAACAGGGATTTAGCTGATTGCTCAAGTGAAAGATATAATCCTGTTTTTCCATCCAGTGCTTCATTGTATAGAACATTAAAAGCTACACTGGTTTTCATTGTTCCAGCTGTACCGCAAATCAGTGTGACATATCCCTCTGGAATACCGCCTTGCAGTTGTTCGTCAAAGCCATTTATATAAAGTTTAATTCTTTTCATTTCTTTATTATTTTTTATCATTTTTTCCTCCAATCAATCTTTTTTATAAGTTAAATTATCTAACTTTCCTTCCTTTATTCCAATAATAATTTCTTTTTGTTTTTTACTGTTTGTGATAAACGCAGAGCCAATTATCATTCCCTCTGTTTTGTACTGCCAGAGTTTTTTGCCAACATACTTTCCTGGTTCTGATGTTACCAGTTCATTATAGTGGCCTGGCTGCTGGGCTATTCCTGAAACTCCCGGCATATAATCAAGGAGGAATGTACCTTCTGCATCAAGAACATAAACAGAGCTGTCATAAGACCCGGCAATAACCTCCAGCTTGCCATCATTATCTATGTCTATAACTAAAGGGGTTGCAACTACCCAGAAATTTGTTTCATAGCTCCATATCTTGCTGCCACTGCATGACAGGCAGTATACATTATCGTCGCATGAGCCAAAGATTATTTCAAGTTTTTTGTCGTTATTAATATCAACTAAGCAGGCTTCTGAGCATATTCTGCCTTCTGTCTCATAAATCCATTCAAGTTTTCCATTTTCGTCTAACACATAAATGTTATTATCAGCAGAGCCAATAACAATATACTTTTTATTATTAGCATAAATAGCGCCTATTGCAGGCTTTGCTGTTATTTTGCCCTTTGTCTTGAATTGCCATAATAATTTCCCCTTTGTGTCTAAAGAGTAAATTTTACCGTTATTAGAACCAAATATTACCTGTGTTTTTTTGGCTTTTAAAATAGCTGGGCTTGATTCAATTTCTGAGTCTGCCTTAAATTTCCATAGAAGTTTTCCTTTTAAATTTAGGGCATAAAGATTTTGGTCATTAGATCCAAATATAATCATGTTATCCTGCACAAGTGCAGATGACCTTATTTCTCCATCTGTTTTGAATTTCCACAATAATTTTCCTGACGAGTTTAAAGCATAGAATTTTCCAAGGTCACATCCAAAAAGAACCTCTTTTTTCCCGTCTTTATTTATATCAGCAAATGTTGGCGCGGCATAAATGCTTTTTGCAGTTTCCTCATCAAGAAACATCTGCTGTATTTCATCAATCTTTTCCTGGATTGAATAAAACCATTTTATTTGGGCATCAGCATCAAGCATATACATTTTTCCATCTTGTGTGCCAAATGCAATTCCTGCCTGCCCTTTAGTTATTTCCTCTGTAATAGGGCTTGATGATATAGAAGAAGAAGTGTCAAACACCCACTTTTTTTCTATTTTTCCAAGCTTTTTTCCACTAAGCTTCTTTAGCGTATCTGAAATAACACCCATTTTTTATTAATGTTTTGATTTTTAGTATAAAAAACTTTTGATTTTAAGATTTTCCCTTGTATCTTCCCCTTGATTCTACTTTTTCAAGCCTTTTTATGATTATATCATAATCAGGATTTTTTATTTTATACCCAGATAAGACTGCTTTGAAGGCATTTTCAAAGATTTTGTGGTGCTTTGATTCTAAAGCTTGTTTTAAAAGATGCAAATCAACTGCTTTGTCTTCAATTTTATCTGAGAAAAAGCTTAGGCCAAAGTCAATAAAGTAAATCTCTTTATTTAATATCATGTTTGAGGTTGTTAAGTCGCCGTGAATAATACTGTTTTTATGCAAAATTGCTATTTTCTTTCCTAGCTCTTTGCAAAGTTTTACACAATTGGTATTGTCTAAGGCATCCCTGAGCTTTTTTCCTTTAAGGAATTCCATTTTTATGAGCATCTTTTTGTCGTCTGAAAGAATCAGTTTTGGTATTGGGAAGCCAATTGAATGAAGCTTTTCCAAAACCTTTGCTTCTCTTCTTGTCCTGAATTTCCTTAATTTTTCATCTATCTGATTTAAACGATAGCCTTTTTTAATTCTGTCTTTTATAACAATATCTTTGTCTAGACAGATTATTGCCTCTGCACCAGCCCCTATTTTTTTCATATAAATATAGAAAATAGCAGGATATTTAATGCTTTTGGAAAACTTTTTAAAAACAGGCCTTTTCCTCTTGTTTGCAGCCCCGTAGTGTAGTGGCCAATCATACAAGGCCCTGGACCTTGTGACCACGGTTCGAATCCGTGCGGGGCTAA
>CAYWLA010000081.1:0-5978 GCA_964458955.1 uncultured Methanosarcinales archaeon | reverse complement strand
TTTTTACCCCCTTTATCCTAATAAAACATCATATGTATATAAACTTTTTTATATAAAATCTTAAAAGCCTCTTATATATAAATCTTTTTAGTTAATCACTAATTCATCAAGTAATAAAAAAAAGTTAGAAGGGTTTTCAAATAAAAGCGAAAAGCTTATATATTTCTTATTATATCTATTGATATAATATGATAACTGAAACAATTTTACCGAAAAAAGAGAATATTTTACGGTATCCCCGGTTAGATACGATTCTGATGGTAGAAGAATTTATAAAAAGAAAAGATGGTGAATTTAAAAAGACAAGGTTATGGGGGGCATTACCTAAAAAAATGATGTATCAAACATTTGATTTAATAATTCGATATTTATTATATTCTAAAAAGATTTCAATAGATTCAGAAGGTAAAATTGGGTGGATTTATTATCCTGAATTAGCAAGAAAATACTATAACAGAAAAGATTTGGGTAGAAAAAAGTGAAGTTACCGTCAGATATTAGATTTGTAGATGAAAGCATAAGAGAAGCATTTTATAAGTTAGAAAAGGGGGATAATTCTGAAAGAGAATTATTCAAATTCATAAATCAAGCTTTAGATAACATAGAAGAGAATGCTTTTTGTGGAATACAAATTCCAAAGAGGACAATTCCTAAAGAGTATATCTCAAAGTTTGGTGTGAAAAACCTATGGAAGTATGATTTGCCAAAAGCATGGAGATTAATCTATTCTATTGTTAATGATGAAATTGTAGTGGTTAGTTTAGTTCTAGAATGGTTTGATCATAAGAATTACGAAAAAAGGTTTAAGTATTAAAAATAAAGTTATTTCTTAATATTATTCTGACAAATCAGTTAATAATTACTTACACTCTTTAATTTTGCTTTTAATACGATATATTTAGTATTTGCCCATCTTTCATAACATGGACATCCTTTTCCTTATAGCCCATTTCCAAAGCAAGGTCAGCCATTGCAGAAGTCATCTTGTGCTCGCCATGGGCAGGTATGATGTGCTTTGGCCTTACAAGCTCAATCAAGTCTCTGGAATCCTCTCTTGCAGCATGGCCAGACACATGAATATCTGTAAAGATTCTGACATGCTGGCTTTTCAGCTTTTCCTCCAAAACACGCCTGTTCTCAATATTTGTTGGAGTGGGTATTGTCGTGCATGAAAATATAACATGATCATCTGGCTCAAAATTAAATCCAAGCTCACCATTAACAATCCTTGAGAGTGCTGCCTTTGGCTCTCCCTGGTGCCCTGTCAGGACAACAAGATATTTGCCAATGCCGCTTTTGTGCATCTTTCCTAAAGTTTTTTTTATATCATTCCTGTACTTAACAATTTCTACATCAGAGAATTTTGCTATTCCCACGCTCTCGCTTGCCCTGCAGTATTTTGATAATGACCTTCCAAGAAAGACAATTTTTCTATTCATTTTTTTGCCGCACTCTACAATGCTCCTTAATCTTGCAATATGCGATGAAAATGTTGTAACAAAAACAGCTTTCCCCCTGTTTCCTGTTCCAAGCAGGACATCCCTTAACATTTCTTTTGCAACTGATTCAGAAGGAGTTTTCTTACAGCTTTGTGAATATGTTGAGTCAACAATAAGGCACAAAACGCCTTTCTTGCCAAGCTCTTTTAATCTTTTGTAGTTTGGCTTCTCGCCAAGGGTTGGAAACCTGTCAAACTTAAAATCATTTGCATAAAGTATAATTCCATACTTTGTGTGCAAAGCAACCATAACAGTCTGAGGTGTTGAGTGTGTTATATTAATAAACTCAACATTCAGGTTCTTTGAAAGCTGGAACACAGAATTTTGGGCTAATTTCATTATTTTGTTTTTAATTAAAATTCCCTCATCCTTTAATATTGTCTTCAAAACAGCTATTGTAAATGGAGTTCCAAGAATAGGCGCATCATAATTATTGCTTAAATAAGGAACAGCTCCAATATGGTCAAGGTGGGCATGTGTTGGAATTATTGCTTTTACATTATTTTTCCATTTTTCAATCTTTGTTATATCAGGAACAGCCCCTACTTTTATCAATTCAGAAGGATCTACATTAATAATATCTTCATCTTCTGTGTATTTTATATAGCTTTCAAGATGGATGCCCATATCAAATATTACAACTTCACCATCAACATTGACAGCAGTCATATTCTTTCCAACTTCGTTATAGCCGCCAACAGTGCATATTTCTATCATATTCCCTTGAAAAAACTATTTGTTTAAAAAGGTTTGTAATGCGGGGAAAGGGATTTGAACCCTTGTATCCACTAAGGAAATGGATTTCACCTAATGGATGCTTAATCATTGCCTAAGCTCATTACTCAATAACTTGAGTCCATCGCATTTGACCACTCTGCCATCCCCGCTTATTGCTTTAGAATTGAAGTTTATTATAAAAAGCTTTTGAAAAAATTGAGATCATTATTGAATAAATTTTAAAAGTCCATATTTTTTTAGTTTTTCATATGCTGCCCTATTTAAATCATAATTGCCGCAATGATTGCACTCTTCATCCAGGAGATTATTTCTATTTATCATTTTAACATTTCTCTTAGTATTACCTCCCCTTGCAATAACTCTCATTTTGTTATACTTATCTGAATTCCAAATATTTTTAAACCTTTTATTTTCTAGGTTGTCCACTATCTTATGCGCACAGCAGAATGAAATACCATCAGAAACCCAATACCTCGAGAAATACCATCCTGCAAAGCAGCCTTTATCCTTATAAAAGCAAATTTCCCAATCCCCTGATTTTGAGTCAAATGTTTCAATCTGTACATTAATATTTTCCTGAATTTCAATGTTGTGTTCTTTTGCAATATTTTTAATTTTATCCAAATCTTTTTTGAATCCTTCTTTTTCTTTTTGATTCAGCATCAATTGCTTTAATTTCATATTATGCATCAGCTGAAATCTGATTGCATCTGCACCAACTTTTTTAGCCCAATCTAACATTTCCAATGCTTCATTATAATTCAAGCTGTTTATCACCTCAATTAATACAACTTTGGGCATTGTTTTATTTTGTTTATTTTTGTATTTTGAGAGAGACATAATATTCTTTTCAATAGTTTCAAATTCATTCTTTCCAGATGAAGGATGCAGTTTTCTGTATGTATTAATATTAGCTGCAGATATGCTGCAGTATATTTCATCCAGATTAGCATTAACAAATTTCTTGGCATAATCATTATTTAATAATAAAGCATTAGTAAACAATTGCAAAATCATCCCTTTCTTTTTAACATAACTTGCCATTTCTACTACATTTGGATGTGTTAAAGGCTCTCCTGCTCCGCTAAAAAGAATCAACCCTGTTTTGAGTTCATGCAAATCATCAACTAATTTTTTAAATACGCTTAATTTAATTTGCTGTTGTTTCCATTTGTTTGTATATTCCCTGTCTGGTGCTGTTTTAGAATGAAACCAGCAATAAGAGCAATTCATGTTACAACTATTGGAAATGTCCAGATGGAAATAAGCAGGACCTATAAAAATCCTGCCAGTAACTATACCCAATATCCTTAGCAGGTTTTCTTCACTCTCATTATATGATATTCTCTTGAATATTTCAATTATTTCTTTTTTATCATTAAAACTAAATTCAGAATCATTTATCAATTTGTCTATTTTATTAAGGGTCATTTTATTATTAGAATCATTAAAGCTATTTTATATATTTTATGTTTTAATTTAAAAATATAAATAAAATCAAGAAATCACATATTACTAAGCCTTGACTCAATCTCAGCCAAATCATTTTCTAACCTATCTATCTCATCTATTTTAATATTAACTTTCTTTGTTTTTCCTTTCTTTGTTTTTTCTGTTTTGCTTTTTACATAAACATCTTCTTTCATTTCATTTTTTGGAAAATGCTCCTTTAAACAAGACAGAAGAGCAAGTATTTCATTTATCTTGTTTCTGAACTCAAGAATTTTTTCATGTCTTTCTTCCCTGATTAATTTAAGTTTCTCATAATCCTTTAGGCCTTGTACAATGCCCTTTGATGATTCAAGAAGATTCTTCCTCAATCTAACTGGTTCCTTTACACCAACATAAAATTCCTTTATTTCTGCCATAAACCCTCTTTATATAGCTTCGGGTTTTCCCAATGCCTTATCAACACTAGCTATCTTTTTCTCAATCTCCTCAAGGTTTGAATCCCATTTTCCAAGCTGATTATATTCCTCTATTTTCAGCTCACTGATTCTTTTAAGTATATCCCTTGCCTCATCAAGTTTGTCCTTAACAAGCCTTACTGTTTCCAGTATCTTGTTGTATTCTCCAATTTTTATGAAAACCTGTGCATTTTCCTGCATTATATCACCCTTTTGATAGTATATCATCCACTGCTATAATCTTTTTGTTTAAGCCCTCTAGCGAATCATGCATTTTTTTTAGCTCATTATTCTCTTTTATTTTAATGTTATTCAGTCTTTTTACTACTTCTTCTGAATTTTCTAGGATATTTATAACAACATTGATTTCATTGGATATTCCCTGATAGTTCCTGACATTTACAAAAACCGGTTTTTTTGGATTAAATGCTTCTCTTTCAGGCATCTTAATCTTTGATGGCAAGGAAACCTTTTTTTCAGTATCCTCCTTCATTAGCATCATTGGCACTTCATTTTCCTCTTCGGTTTCCTGCTCTTCAACCTCTTCATTGAATTCATCAAATTCATGGATAATACTTTTTTCTGGATGCATAGCAGCCTTTTTAAAATAAGTTTCCCCTAATGAAGGGATACTTATTTCTGAGTTTTCTAACCTGTTTAGAGGCTCTATTTTTGGAAGTGGACTAATCTCTTCCTCCTCCATTGTTGGAAACTCAGGAAGCTCTGCAAACATTTTTTCAGATTTTTGTGATTCTGTGGTTTGAACCTCTTCCTTTACCTCTGTTTTTTCTTCAGCTTCTTGCTTTTTTTTGAGAAAATTAAACATTGCCATTGTAACTTATATACTAATAAAAGTCTCTTTATTAAAAACTTTTTGTAGTACTCCAGAATAGGTACACTTATTCATACTCTATGGTTGCTGGTGGTTTGGCTGTTATCTCATATGCAACCCTTACAACTTCTGGCATTTCACTGGTTATTCTTTTTCCTAATTTTTGTAGAATATTAAATGATATCTGTGTTGGCTTTGCTGTCATAGCATTTTTGCTCTCAACAGCTCTTATAATAATTATATTGCCATAGTTTCTCTCATTATTCTTTAGTCCTGTTGCCTTGTCATTCATTAAAACAGCAAATGCCTGGAATGGCCTTAAATCCTTTAACTCCTGCTCAACAATATATGTTGCTTTTCTTACAATATTAATTCTTTCTTTTGTTGCTTCTCCAATAACCTTTATTGAAAGCCCTGGCCCTGGAAAGGGCATTCTCTCATAAATTGTTTTTGGCAGCCCTAGCTCTTTTGCAACATTTCTTACTTCATCTTTATATAATTCCTTTAATGGCTCTATAATCTTCAGGCCATATAACTTTGGATTGATTCCTATCTGCTCCAGAACATTGTGTTGTGTCTTAACTTTAGCTTTTGTTTCAATAACATCTGCCTTTATTGTTCCCTGAACAAGATAACTTGCTTTTTCTTGCTTTAAAACATTTCCAAAAACAGAATAAAATATATTTCTAAATGCCTTTCTTTTTTCTTCTGGGTCAGTAATTCCTTTTAAAGCACTAAAAAACTCCTCTTTGGCATCTATTAGATTAATTTTAATATTATGATCCTTCATACTATTTACAACATTTTCATATTCATTTAATCTCATGAAGCCTGTATCAATAAAAAATGCACTTAGGTTGTTTCCAATGGCATTATGTGCCAGAACAGTTGCTGCTGCAGAATCAACACCTCCTGACATGGCAGACACAACTTTTTCTGTTCCAACTAGCTTTTTAATTTCACTAACTTTTTCCTCAATAAATTTTTTATATTCTATTTCAG
>CAYWLA010000080.1:0-6057 GCA_964458955.1 uncultured Methanosarcinales archaeon | reverse complement strand
GGGAATACTACTAAGGGAGAGAATTGGAGTTGTGGGATGAGGGTTTATGATGGAGTTCTATATTCTGATTGGGTGAATTCTTCTAATTTAACAATATTGAATTCTCTTCCGGTTGTTACTTTGAGTTATCCTTTAAACGATACATCAACAACTAATAGAACGCCTTTGTTTAACTGGACTTCACAAGATAATGATGGGGATAGTATGACTTATGAAATTAATATTAGTTCTCCTCAATGTACTTCTGATGAAAGGTATGATGCTGAAATTGGGGAATTGAGTTATGTGCCTAATCCTGATTTACAGTGTCTTTATGATAATGGAGATTATTATTTATGGAAGGTAAGAGCAAATGATGGGGAAGAAGATGGTGAGTGGAGTGAAGAAAGATTACTGAAACTTGGATCATATGTTGAAACAAGTCTTTTAATCAATTACGTTGATTTTGGATTTAAGAATATTTCTTATTATCCAACCTATAATGATAATACAACTGATGATGCTCCGGTTCCATTCGTGTTAGAGAATACAGGAAATGCTGTTTCGAATGTTAGCGTTAATGCAACAGCTTTATGGCAAGGCGTTTTAGGAGATAGCAATAATTATATGTTTAAGATGGACAATTATAATGAGGCTGGATCATTTGATTGGTTAAGTTCAATAACTTCTTGGTCAAACTTCTCCCTGACTGGGAGCGTTGTTGCCCTTTCAAACTTTAATTATACTGATAGTAATGATACTGCGGAGATGGATGTATTTATCCAGGTCCCTCCAAATGAACCTCCAGGTCTTAGGTCCTCAACAGTAATATTTACTACAAGTTTAGCATAACATGGAAATAAAAAACATATACAAAATGGATTTGGTTTTAATAGTTGGAACTATCCTAGTTTTAATTGTTTTAGTTGGCTTTGCGAGACCTCTTGTTATTTCACCTTCGGATAACTTAGAGACAAGCCAAAATAACATTTTATTTTCAATTGAAAAAGCGGATAAGCTATTAATTGATGATAATATTGATTTTACAACACCTGATGAGTATAGTTTGAAAGATGGTGTTAAGATAAATCTCAAGCCAGGTGTTTATTATTGGAAGGCAATTGGTGCTGTAGGCTTAAAGACAGAGATAAGAACAATTACTATTAATTCAGATGTTGATTTAAGTTTGAGGAAAGTTGATTCAGGTTATGAGGTTGTTAATATTGGGAATGTTAATCTTAATGTGGATGTTTATAATGGGACTACTAAGATTGATACATTTAATGTGGGTGTTGATAATTCGGCTTATTCTAATAACGCAACTAAATTTGAAGGGAAGGCAGAATGAAAATTAGAAGTTTCTTCTTGGTTTTATTGGTATTTATCGTTTTATTAAATAATGTTTCTGCGTTAGGTATTACTCCTGCAAGAACTACTATCAATTTTGAACCTGGATTAGAGCAAACAATTTCATTTTCAGTTGTTAATTCAGAGCATAAGGATATTGAACTTGTTGTTTATGCTCAGGGAGAACTTAATCAGAGTATTTCATTAACAACAAATTCATTTAAAATGTCTTCTAGTGAAGAATCGAAGCAGTTGAGTTATTCATTTAAATTGCCTTCAAGCCTTACTCCTGGGCTTCATGTTGGCGAGATTGTTGTACTCCAGTTGCCAGATAAATCGGGAAATAGTGAGGCTTATATTGGTGCTGCTCTTGCGGTTATAACCCAGTTGTATGTTCAGGTTCCTTATCCTGGAAAGTATGCAGAGTCAAAACTTAATATTGTGGATTCTGATTCAAATGGGGATGTTACTTTTGTAATGCCGGTTTATTCAAGGGGGGAGTTGGATTTGGTTTCTGTAAAAGCTAACTTTGATATTTATAATAAGTTAAATGAGAAAGTGGCTTCATTCAATACCCCTGAAATCTCGATTAAATCTCAGGAGAAAAAAGAACTGGTTTATAAATGGAAAGCTGACGTTCCGGTTGGAACTTATCTTGCAAAGGGAACTTTGATTTATGATGGGGAGACAATGCCATTAGAAGGACAGTTTAATGTTGGATCTCAAGATCTAGAATTACAGCAAATCACAGTTAATAATTTCAAGTTGGGAGAAATTGCAAAGATAGAGATGCTGGTTGAGAATAAGTGGAGTGAGCAGATTAGTGGTGTTTATTCCGAGACACAGGTCTTCAATGAGAAAGGAGAAGTGATGGCTGATTTTAATTCTCCGAATTATGATATTCCCCCTTTGGAGAAAAAAGTGATGGTTTCTTATTGGGATACTGGCGGAGTAAAGCAGGGAACTTATGAAACTAAGGTCATTTTGAAGTATGCGGCAAAGTCTTCGGAGAAGAATCTTCAGTTAAAGGTTAGCTCTGACAAGATTGAAATTATTGGGTTAGGTTATGTTGTTTCGGAGAGCGCTTCAGGAGGTAACAGTAGCTTAGTAACTGTTTTAGTTATTGCTGTTGTTGTTTTGGTATTGATTAATCTCCTTTGGTTCTTTATATTTAGAAAGAGGTTGAAGAAGTAGAGGTAATCTTTATATACATTCTATATTTATGTTAATAATGAAGAAGTTGGTGTTGGTTTTTATTTTTGGTATTTTTGCTTTGATTTTTTGCTTTGGATTTAGGTTTACCGGGAATTCTATTTCTGTTGGAACAGTTAATCTTACTGTGGATACCTTAGCTTCAATCAATTTTACCATAGATAGTCTTAATTGGGGTGTTGGAGGTTTTAGTGAGGGTGCAACCTATGCTCTTCTGATAAGCAATGGGACTGTTGAGAGTGGAAGTTGGGTTCCTGTTTCAAGCGGGTTTGTAATTGAGAATAATGGAAATGTTGCACTAAACTTTTCTCTTGATTTTGGGAAAAATGCATCCGAGTTGATCGGGGGAACAAGTCCAGAGTATAAATTTAAGGTTTCAAATGTTGAGTCAGATAGTTGTATTCCTGCCGGTGGATTTAGTCTGGATGAGTGGTCTGACATTTCTTCTGACCCTATCAATATTTGTTCTAATTTTAGTTCTTCTGAATCAGATAATTCAATTAGGATAGATGTTTATCTTAAAATTCCTATTGATACTACAAAAATACAGCTAGATGATACTCTTATTGCGAGTTATGAGGAGGCTGGATGATGAAGAAGTTTATTATTCTTTGTTTGTTCTTGTTTTTTTTAGGTAGTGTTTCCGCAATAGGAGTTACTCCTTCTTCTTATGAGGTTAATTTTAAACCTGGGTTAACTCAGGATTTTGTCTTTACTTTTAATTTACCTGGGCAATCTGAAGTTTATGTTTTAGGAGATTTTGCGGACTATATTTCGGTTGATAAAAAGATAATTAATGAGAATGAAAAAGTAACTGCTTCCTTGAATTTGCCTGAATCTTCGAATAATTACGGGGTAAATAGGATCAGAATTGGAGCAAAACAGATTTCAGAGTCTGAAGGCGGGGTTGGACTTGTTGCTGATGCTAGAGGAATTATTAAGGTGAATGTGCCTTACCCCGGAATTCATTTTGCAACGGAATTTTCTGTTTCAAATTCTAATATTGGTGAGGTAAACAATGTTCACTTTAAAATTTATAATAATGGCGAACAAAAACAAGACGTTTCTCCGATTGTTATTGTTTATTTTAATAGTAAAGAAATTGAAAAAATAGAGTTTGAAGAAAAATCCTTAGAGTCGAGTAGTTTTGTTGAATACAATCGAACAATTAATTTAAGTGAATCAGGGGATTATAGTGCAAAGCTTATTTTTAAGGATGTTATGGCTGAGACCAGCTTTAATGTGGGTAAATTGTATATTGAAATATTAGAGACTACAAAAAAAATTGAAGAGGATAAGATAAATAAATTTAATGTGAGTATTAGAAGTTTTTCAAATTATTTAATTAAAGGTGTATACGCTGTGATTGATGTCCAAGACAGCAATTTAAGTTTTTCAACGCCTATTCAAGAGGTTCAAACTGGAAATTCTGTTTTAACAGGTTTTATTGATTCAAATGAACTTGGAAAAGGAGAATATAAAGCGAATATTACAGTTTATTATTCTAATCTGAGCAATAGTAAGATTGTTTTATTTAGGGTTGGTGAGGTTAATTATCTGCTTTATTTAGTGGTTATCTTGGTTTTGTTGGTTGTTATTTTTGTGTTTTTTAGGATAAGAAAAAGAAATTTATTGAAAGCTAAGGTCAAAATTAGAAAAAAATAATTCGGGGTCGTTTAGTAATGTTTTTATATTGAAAATTGCTTGGTATTCTATGAAAACTAAAGGGGTTATATTGATTATTCTCTCATTTATGATTGTTGTTATCGCGAGTTTTGCGATTATTCGTTATTCTCCTGCTCTCCCGGAGGTAAAAATTACAGGAAATGGTTTGTCTGGGACAATTTCTATTACCATTAATAGTGAGGGAAATTTTGTGCTAATTCTTTCCCCATCAAATGTTACTTATGATTATGAGGCATGGCATGAAAATAATTCCTATACTCTTGACTTAAATGTTTCTTCAAATTTTGAAGCGGCGTTATGGAACTATACCCTTACGGATTTGAGGCATAATGTTGTGAATATCTCTGGGCAAGAGTTTAATCCAAATACAACAATAAATGCTTTGAGGTGGGGAAATCAACTTGATGTTTCTGGAAGAGATTTTGGGGGAACCTGGTATAATGCTAGTGTTGTTTTTTACGTTAATGTTCTTGAGAATACGGCCCCTATTTTAGGATATATTAATTCAACTTTTTATGTCTGTGAAGGGAACACTTTTTCATGGAACTATAATGCTTCTGATGCTGATGAAGATAAGTTAAGTGTTTCCTTATCTCCAAATAATGTTTTTTACAGTGTAAAGACAAGCCAGACATATGGAAATATCATTGCAAAACTTGCTTCGAGAAGTATCTTAACAAAGGGCAATGCAGGGAATCATTCTTTGAATATCTCTGTCAGCGATGGGAGTTTGTCAGATACCAAGAATACTATTGTTTCGGTTCTTGAGATTAATAATGCTCCTGTTTTTACAAGAATTAATAACCAGAGTGTTTGGACTATTGGTTTGGATTCAAGCTTTGAAAAGCAGGCAGAGGTTAATGATGTTGAAGATTTAAGTTATTCTTCTGGAAATTTGGAGTTTAATATTAGTTTTGAAGGTGATGCTTTGTTTGGGATTAATGGTACCGGCTTTATGAATTTCACGCCGGATAACAGCAGTCTTGGGGTTCATAATGTGATAGTTTGTGTTTTGGACAGGGGTATAGATGATCCGAGCCCATTACTTCCTGAAGAGTGTAATCAAGATGGCGGGCCTATTAGTGTTTGTAATAGTTTTAGTTTAACAGTTACTAATTCAAACAGAGCTCCAATAATTGTTAGTTATTCGCCTTCAGAGTTAAGCCAGAATATCTCTGGGACTGAGGAATTAGGTTTTTCAGTTACAACAAAGGATGATGATGGAACGATTCCTGATGTTTATTGGTATGCTGATGATGTTTTAAAAGAAACAGATGCAGGAGTGTTAGGGTTTAATACTTCAGAGTTTAGTTATACTTTTGGATGTGGTGTTTCAGGCAGCCATAATGTAAAAGTAGTGGTTAGCGATGGATTAAATCAGACGTCTTTACAATGGAATTTTAGTGTTAGCAATGTTCCGTGCTCTGTACCTTCATCTCCAAGCAGCGGGGGTGGTGGTTCTCTCTCATTACCTGGAAGATGTGTTGAAGATTGGGTTTGTAGTGATTGGAATGTATGTCAGAATACTAAGAGGTCTTTTGATTCAAATGGACTTTCTCCGGAAGACTATGATTCATTATTTTATTCATGTCAGCAAATTGGCTATGATGAGCGGTATTGCGGTTTTCAGATGAGAAGCTGTGACGATTTAACTTTATGTCTTAACGATAACTATAAAGCTCCAAAACCGGATGAAATGCAGGTTTGTTATTTTACTGAGAATCCTTCATGTACGGATGGGATTACTAATTGTCATCATGGTGGTTGTGAGCTCTTGGTCGACTGTGGAGGTCCGTGCCCTACATGTCCAAGTTGTTCTGATGGGCTCCAAAA
>CAYWLA010000079.1:0-6103 GCA_964458955.1 uncultured Methanosarcinales archaeon | reverse complement strand
TAAAAAACCAAAACTTTATATATAATAGATTTATCCTCTCTTGTTGGAGAAAAGGAAAGACGAAGGCAAAAAGAATTGTTTTCTCTATAAAAAATTTGTTGGGGCGATGCTTATTGGCAAAGAAGATTAAACCTGTTCTGCCAAGCTTAAGAGAGAAAAAAAGATATTTGGTATTTGAGATTGTCTCTAAAAAAGACATAAAATCTTTTTCAGAAGTTTCAAGCCTTATTTGGCAGTCTTCACTTAGCTTTTTAGGTGAGATTGAGACAGCAAAAGCAGGAATTTGGGTTTTGCCAGACAAATGGAACCAAAAAAAGCAAATGGGCATGGTAAAAGTAAGCAATAAGCATGTTGATAAGCTAAAAACAGCACTAACACTAATAAAAAGTTTTAAAAGACAGCAAATACTTGTAAAAAGTGTTGGTGTTTCAGGAATGATAAACAAGGCAGATAAAAAATATCTTGCTATATAATAATAAATAAACAAATATGGGGTGTTAAAATGGAACAAATGCAGCATCAAATGATGGGTTATGACAGGTCAATCGCAATGTTCAGCCCAGACGGCAGGCTATTGCAGGTTGAGTATGCAAAAAAAACAGTTAGGCAGGGTTCAACCGCTGTTGGAATTGTATGTAATGATGGTGTTTTACTGGTTACAGACAAAAGAATAGTTGATCCATTGGTTGTGTCAGATGCAATAGAAAAAATATTTCAGGTTGATGAGCACATTGTGGCAACAGCTGCTGGAATATTGTCTGATGCAAGAGTGCTGATTGAGATGGCACAGCTGAAGGCACAGCAGCATAAGGTAACATATGACAGCCCAATAGACACATTGACTGTTGTAAAGGACATCTGCAACCTAAAGCAGATATGCACGCAGCAGGCAGGGTTAAGGCCTTTTGGCGTTTCAATTCTTGTAGCAGGCATTGATAATGGAACTCCTAAGCTATTTGAGACAGACCCAACAGGAATATTCTTTCAGTATAAGGCAACTGCAATTGGTGAGAAAGAGCCGGAAATAGAAGAAATATTGCATAAAAAATATAAAGATTCAATAACTATTGATGAAGCATTTAAACTTATAGTTTCTACTTTTTGCAATGTTTTGGGCAAAGATTTTAATTCAAGCAGAATAGATGCTGCTTACATAAAGACAAATGAAAAGAAGTTCAGAAAAATAACAAAAGAACAGGTGGAAAAAGTATTTAATGAATCTAAATCAAAAAAATAAAGGTGCTCATAATGGCTCAAGGACAACAAACATATGACAGGGAGAAATTCTCAATTAATCTTGCAAAATTAAAAAAAGGCGGGGAGAACTTTGAAGTTGTCATAAACTCAGATAATGCAATAGCATTCAAGCAGGGAAAAGATATAGCCATAGAGGATGTAATTACAAATGAAAAGATATTTACTGATGCAAAAAAGGGATTGCTTGCATCTGAAAAATTAGTGCAGCAGTTATTTAACACAATAGATGTCAAGGAAGTTGCAAAAATCATAATAAAAGAGGGTGAGATACAGCTAACAGCGGAATACAAGCAAAAATTAAGAGATGAAAAGAAAAAGAGAATAGTTAATTTTATACATACAAATGGGGTTGATCCTAGAACAGGTCTTCCACATCCAATAACAAGGATAGAAAATGCATTTGAAGAGGCAAAAATACATATTGATGAATTTAAACCGCAGGAACAGCAAATAGATGAAATATTAAAAAAGTTAAGGGTTATTTTGCCAATAAAGTTTGAGATTGATGAAATTGAAATAAAAATTCCTGCAGCTTATGCTGCAAAAATGTATTCTGTTGTTAAGAGTTTTGCAAAAATTCTTAAAGATGAATGGCTTAATGATGGCTCATGGAAATGTATTGTTGAAATGCCTGCTGGATTAAAACAGGATTTCTTTGACAAATTAAATAGCATGACTCACGGTGAGATTGAAACAAAAATATTAAAGACAAAATAAACAATAAGGTGAAAAAATGGGAAAATTATTAGTAGAAGACAAAACAATAGTAACCCCTGGTGAAGAGCTTGCAGAAGGAATGGACTTCCTTCCTGCTGAAGGAACATTTAGGGACAAAGACAAAATAATATCTTCGGGGCTCGGATTAGTTAATGTCAATGGAAGAGTAATAAAAACAATTTCGGTTTCTGGGAGATACATACCAAAAAGTGGAGATACAATCATTGCAAAGGTTACAAACATATTAATGAGTGGCTGGATCCTTGATATAGGTTCTGCTTATTCTGCAGTGCTTTCAGTTAAGGAAGCCAAGGATTTTATAAGAAGGGATGCAGATTTAACCAGGTATTATAATATTGGTGATTATATTATCACAGATATAATAATGGTTACATCACAGAGGCTGGTTGATGCATCAATGAAAGGTCCTGGAATGAGAAAGCTTATTGGAGGAAGAATCATAAATGTTAATTGCCATAAAGTTCCTAGGATAATAGGAAAAAAGGGCTCAATGGTTAGTATGATAAAAAATGCAACTGACTGCAGTATAATTGTAGGACAAAATGGGGTTATATGGATTAACGGCTCACCTGAAAATGAGATTATTGTTGTTAAGACAATAAAAAAGATAGAGCAAGAGGCCCATATAAGCGGCTTGACAGACAGAATTAAAGCATTTTTAGAGAAAGAAACCAACAAGAAAATTAATATTGAAAGGGTGGAATAAATGGGTTACACTAAAAGAAATGATGGAAGAAAATTTGATGAAACAAGGCCTATTGAGGCAAAAGCAGGTATTATAAAAAGGGCTGATGGCTCTGCTTACTTTAAGATGGGAAAGACTGTAGCATATGCTGCTGTTTATGGCCCCAGGGAAATACATCCAAAATTCCTGCAAAATCCAACAAAGGGAAAATTGAGATGTTACTATAATATGATGCCTTTCTCATCTGTAGGAGATAGGGTAAGGCCAGGAGCAAACAGGCGTGCAAAAGAAATAGCAATGGTAACAGAAAAAGCACTATTGCCTGTTGTAGACCTTGGCAAGTTTCCAAATTCAGTGATTGATGTATTTATTGAATTGCCGCAGACAGATGCCGGAACAAGATGCGCAGGGATATGCGCAGCATCAATAGCCTTGGCAGATGCAGGAATTCTAATGAATGATATGGTAGCAGCAGTTTCAATTGGGAGGGTTGATGACAAGCTTGTTGTTGACCTTGACTATAGTGAGGAAAGCTATGAAGGCGGGACTGTAGCAGATATACCAATTGCTGTAATATCAAGAACAGGCGAAATATCATTATTGCAGATGGATGGAAACCTTTCAAGGGAAGATTTAAAAAAAGCTGTTGAAATGGCAAAAAAATCATGCATTAAGATAGATAAGATACAAAGAGATGCTTTAAAAAATAAGTATGAGGTAAAAAAATGAGCATAGAACAAAAAGATCATATTTTAGGTTTTCTTGAAAAAGGAATAAGGTTTGATGGAAGAAAGTTAGATGAATACAGGCCAATAACTGTTGAAAGAGGATTCTCAGAAAATGCTGAGGGATCTGCAAGGGTTACTATTGGAGATACAGAAGTTCTTGCAGGTGTAAAAATGAGTATTATGGAACCATATTCTGACACGCCTGATGAAGGAACAATGATGATTAATGCAGAGCTGTTGCCTCTATCAAATCCTGATTTTGAGCCAGGTCCGCCAGGAATACAATCAATAGAGATTGCAAGAGTTGTTGACCGGGGAATTAGAGAATCAAAGGCAATTGACACAAAAAAGCTGTGCCTCAAAAAAGGAGAAAAGGTGTGGTCTATTACAGTTGATATATGCCCAATTAATGATGATGGAAATCTTTTTGATGCATCTGCACTTGCAGTTTTAGCTGCTTTGCAGGATGCAAAGTTCCCTTCATATGATGGAACTGTTATTGATTACAAAAAGAAAACAAAGGAATCACTGCCATTGAAAAAACTGCCTGTTAGCTGCACTGTTATAAAAATTGGCAATCACTTTATTGTGGATCCAACTAATGAGGA
The DNA here is from genome assembly GCA_964458955.1 of uncultured Methanosarcinales archaeon. Taxonomy (GTDB): domain Archaea; phylum Nanobdellota; class Nanobdellia; order Woesearchaeales; family CG1-02-33-12; genus CG1-02-33-12. The sequence continues at coordinate 2,087 of CAYWLA010000079.1, read as the reverse complement.
GGAGAAAAAAGTTGATTCCAGGCTGACAGTTGAGGTTGAAGAAAATGGCACTTTATGTGCTTTGCAGAAAGGCGGAGATAAACCCCTGACAGCAGAAGATATTGACAAAATGGTTGGAATAGGAATAGAAAAGTCAAAAGAATTGAAAAAGTTTTTGTAGGTGAGAATCATGACTGCTAAAGAATCCAATGAAGAAATACAATACACAAAGTATGAAATCGCCAGGATGATTGGCGGAAGGGCATTGCAGATTGCAATGGGAGCCCCATTCCTCATAAAGCTTAGCAAAGAGGATCTTGAGAATATTCACTTTAATCCTGTTGAGATAGCTAAACTGGAGTTTGAGAAAGGTATTTTGCCTATAACTGTCAAGAGGCCTCTGCCTGAAAAGAAAAAAAGCTAATTTTTTCCTTTTCGACTAAAAAACCAAACATAAACGAAATCTTTAAATATACAAAAGAAAGCTGTTTTATTGATGAAAGTTAGCAGCAAAGCAAAAAAAGAGGTTAAGGAAGATAATTTTTCTGATGAAATAAAACTTCAATTAGCAGAAAAAAGCCATCTCACTTCTGATATTGAAAAGGCAATCAGTATTTATTCTAAGAAAACACAGGCTAGTAAAAAGGCTGATGAATCAGAAAAAATCAAAAAAATTTTTTTCAAAGAGTTTTTTGACAGGGTTAGCTATGGATTCGGCTCCCAGCAGTTCATAAACATATTATTTTTTCATACAGGAGCATCATATTTTGTTGTTGGTGCCATCAATGGCTTAAGGGTAATTCTCAGTATTATCTTAAGCTCTTTTCTGGATGAATATTCAAAAGTAAGGCAAATAAGCAGAAGATTTATTGGTACAACAGGAATAATATTTGGCTTTTCATTTATATTCATGGCCATGGCAAGGTTTTTTCATTCAGTGCCACTATTTGCATCTGCGCTTCTTATTGGAAGCATAGGTGCTGTTTCATACGGTGAAGTCTATCAGAGACTTTTCAGGGATACCCTCAAAAAAGAGAGAAGTGGGCTGTTAAGGAATATAGCACAATATGGCTTGATGATAACTGGGATAAGCATCTTATTGGCTGGTTTCTTGATGGACAAATTTCCTGCAATAGGAACACCAATTTCATTATTTGGCTTTAAATTAAGGATTTTTGGTTATTTTATTGCATTTGAGATTGCTGCAATCTCATTAATCATATCAGGTTACGTCCTTTCTTTCATAAAAGAAAAACAAATAAAATCCATTGAAAAAAGAAGCCCATTAACACAATTAAGAATATTATTTGATAATTTAAAAGATAATCTCCCTGCTTTTATTAAAAACAAAACAATAATGGTATTAATTATTGCAACTATAATCACTGGTTTTGTGCAGATATTAGGTAGTTCTTACTATGGAATTTATATATATGAAACATTCAAATACAGTTATTTTAAAGGGTTTACAAATGTTGCTGTGATTTTTCTAATTGCTATAATGACATCATTATTTTCACCATTTATTGCAAGAAATAATGCAAGGGAATATGGAAAATTTCCAATGCTTGTTTTTGGTACTTTATTAATGGCAATCATGCCCCTCACATATTATTATAACCCTAACCTTTTGTCTATCTCAATAGGCACCCTTATTGGTTTTATTGGCGCAGCAATTGTGGGGGTTTCACATGGCCTCTTAACAATAGATATTATGTCAGAAAAAGAAAGAAAGGCATATTTTTCAGTATATGGCCTCTTAATGATTGTTCCATATTTTATTATGATTCCTCTGGGAGCTTATGCTGCGCAGATATATGGCCTAAGAACCCTGTTCTTGCTTTTAGGCTTAATCCTAGCATTAGTTGTTGTTCCGCTTTACTTTTTAATAATAGTCATGCATAAAAAGGAAAAGATTTAAATAAAAAGGTGTTGTTTATGAAAAGTATGTATAAAATAATAAGGAATAAAAGAGGTGTATCGCCTTTGATTGCAACAATCTTATTAATAGCGTTTGCAGTTGCCCTTGGTGCAGTTGTTATGAGTTGGGGTAAAAATGTAGAATCTTCAGGTGCAGAGCTGCTAAGCATAGAAAAATGCGCTAATGT
>CAYWLA010000078.1:0-6203 GCA_964458955.1 uncultured Methanosarcinales archaeon | reverse complement strand
ATTTAAGTATAAACATAATACTCTTGGTATTCGGGTCACTCCAATACTAAATTGTCCTAATGGGATATTCAAGTCGTGAAAATTAAAAGTAGTGGTCTAATAGGTAATCAATGTCTTCTTTTTCTTTCCATAGCTTTTTCATTTTGGGTAACATCTTTTTATGCATAAAATAGTACGGCTTACCATTTGTTTTAAAAATCTTTTGATATGGTTTCCATGTTTCAATTACTAAATTAAAAACTTCTGAAGCATTCCATATGTTCTCCGAGTCTCTATCTCTAACTCTGGTATTCTTGTCGATATAGTCAAAAAACATAAAATGAAGCATTTCATGAGCTATTGTGGCAATGTTAAAATTTGAATCTTTTTTTAGTCCGGAAAAATAAAATGTTTTTTCTTTAACGTTTTTGGGATACATTTCAAACACGCTGGTAAATCCTATATATTTTCCCTTTGGCCAAGGATGATTTTTAAAAATTCTATTCATCAGCCGAAAGTAATCCTTTGCCACCTTGTGCCACTCTTTCTTGGCTCTGTCGGTATTTTGGGCTATTTCTTTTTTGTGTAAAATAAACGTATTTTTCACATATGCTTTCACTATTTTTGCTTTTTGTTTCTCGGAAAATCGGCTTTTTAAAATATAATGCAATTCTTGAGGCAAAAACATTTTGAATGTTTTTGGATCACTGGTAGCATATTTGTATTTATTAAAAAGAATATAATTTTTTATATCTTCTTTCGGATCTATAACAAATTTCACTTTTGGATTTTTTATAAACATAAAAGCTATTTAATAATTCTTTTTATTAACGCGTCACTCTTTTACATTTCCTAATTTATCAGCTATTGCTTAAATTAAAGCCGAATTTCTTTTTCTAACCAAGAAATATGTTTATTTCTTCTTTTCCACCAGAGATCTTCCCAAACATAATGAATTGCTAAATTTTTCCATTTGCCCCATTTGTCAAAATATCTAAGCATTTTTTCTACAGAAACTAATTCCTTTTCGTAATTCTTATTAAAAAATATTTTTGTATAAATTTTTTGCTCCCAAGGAGAAATATGATTTAAATAATCCCATCTATGGAAAACATCAAACATAATATATCCTGTTGAAGCTGGACCAATCCCATAAAGATTAACAAGGGCTTTTTCTTGTTCCTCATAGGATTTTGTTCTTAACTCTAATTCATTGATTTCTCCTTTAACAAACGGTTCAGAAACTTTAATTAAGGATTTAGCCCGATAACCCATTTTTAAATCTCTTAATTTTTGTTCTTTGGCTTTGGCTAATATTTTCGGCTCCCAAAAACACCAGAATTTTTGATTGTCAAACTGAAGCAAACTACCATAATTTTCAAAAAGAGCTTGCATCATATAAACACTTCTTTTTATAGTGGCATTTTGTAAAAGAATGGCAATAATTAAATATTCATACAAAGAACCAAAATGCATTGGCCTCAAACCTTTTAATCTTCTGATAATTGGTTTAAGCAAAGTGTCTTTTTTGGCCATTTGATAAAATTCAGCAAGATTTAAATCAAGATTAAAACGCAAAATAATTTCTTTTTTTAATCCTTCAATAAATTCCGTTAATAATTTCTTGTCTGAAAAAACATTAACCAATATTTTAGGCTTTCTACCAACACTCTTGTTTTCAAAAATCAATCCTAATTTTTCCCCTTTCCACAACATAGTTTGCCATCTTTTTCCCAATTTCCATTTCGTATCACTTGTTGAAAAATGCCCTGGCTTATAAAAAGTAGAGTCAAAATGAAAAGGTATGGTTGGAAAAATAAAAAATTTCTTTTTATCTTTCAAAATCTGAGATTTCATAAGCACTTGAGTTTAATCAATAAAACTTTATTAATTGACTACAAACCACTTTCCTTCGCTTATTACTTCAACTTTTCCATCAATAACTTTCAAAGCAGAGTTATCATCTAAGGCGTATATCTTTTCCGGCATTCCTTTTACAGTTTCTTTTATAAAATCTTCTCTCAACTTTTTAAAATAAGGGAAATTCAAGTGAGGTAAAAAATAGAAATCTACAAAGTTAAGTCCTGACATGTCTTCGGTTTTATCCAAATCTTCTTCATACAAAATTTGAGAAATTCTGAGAGCTAAATTTTTGCTTGTTACCATGCTCCCAGCACTCAACCCTACATATACCTTATCTTTCAATAATTCAGGAAAAAGAGACGCAAGGCCTGACTTGTTAATCCATTTCATTAAATAATAAGTATTGCCTCCTCCAAAAAATAACACATCAGCCTTTTCCAGTTTTGGCCTCCAAATTTTTTCGTCAACCGCTGAGATATCAGCAATATCAATAGATTTAAAATTTTGCTTTTTCAAATTTAACAAATCATTAATAAACCAACTTTTATCGCCGATTTCTGTATTTGCGGCTGTGGGAATAAAAACCAGTGAAGTATCTTGCGACTTTTTGCCAACCAAATCAAACAAGGCATCAGCAATTGACTTATTAGTTATGCCACCTGAAGTAAGTAATAATTTCATATTTTGATTATAACAAGCTTTACCTTTGACATACTACTCGTTATTCTTTATTCTACCAAAAAATCGCCTCTTTGGCGATTATAATTTACTGGGGCTATGGAACGATGTTGGAACCTATTTGGTTCCGATCACTAAAGAATGTTAGGGCTTATTTAATTTCTCCTTTCTAAAAACTTTATATAATATTCTTTTGGTTTTGAGTATTTTTCTTTCAGTTTTAAAAATTCGGGGTCTATTTCTGATACTCTTTTTAGTTTTTTATTCTCTAAAAATAAAGGATCTACTACTCGGGATTTGCATAAAGAGTGTAAATCATAATTATCTTTATCACTAGATTTGAATTTAAATTTATTATTAGCCCTATCAAATAATAATTTTAAATGATCATCTTTGTCTGTTGCAAACTTTATCTTTGCCAAAACCTCTTCGTCTATGGTAAATAAATCATCTTTAATAAGAATCTTTTTTGCAAGAGCATATTTTAATAAATCTCCTGAGGTTTTAAACATTACTGCTGATTCTAATCCTGACCAAAACCAGTTGTTTATTTCTAAAAATAAATATGCATACTTTTTAGCTAAATTTCTATCTTTAAAGACCCAAAGATTATTAATGATTATAAGATTTTCTATAAATTCATCAATCTCTTCTTGAGTAGCTTTATTAGTAACTCTCAACTCTCTCAAAAAATAATCAATTCTATCTGCGCATAAATCAGGTAATTCTTTTTCTTTTAATGAAAATTTTGTATCATCGAAAAGAGTTTTATAATCAATCTTATACTTTTTTAGAATTTCTGGAATTCTTGATCTATTAACAAATTCTTCAAAACAATCATCTTGAAAAGTCTGTTTTTCTCCAGAGCCATTACTAAAAACGTAATCTGCTACATGAGAAAATACAGTATGAGAAACATCGTGAAGTAATCCTGCTATTTGTTCTAATAATGGAGCTCCAAATTTTCTAAGTAAAATAAAAACCCCAAGCGAATGTTCAAATCTACTATACCTTGTGCCAGGAAAATACGGTTCAAAATATCCATGTTGATCTATGCCTTTCATTCTTTGCAAATTTGAAGACTCTATTAAATCTAAAATAACTGGTTCATTTATTTGAATTGCTCCATAAATTCTATCTTGGTATTTCATATATGATCATTTTACCAAAAAATCGCCTTTTTGGCGATTATAATTTGCTGGCCCTATGGAACGATGTTGGAACCTTTTTGACTCAAAAAAATGGAAATATTAAAAATTATCCTTATTTTATCTAAAAAATCATTCTATCATTTTTATCGCTTTTTTTTGAAGTTTCTTATAGAATAAATGATTCGTAACTACTGAAAAAGATATTTTTCTTAAAAGAGGATTTTTTAGAAAAAACATATATTTTTCTTGTTGCTTTTTTTTCTTAAGCCATTCCATTATTAGATTAGGCGGTTTATTTACTTTAAGAATATCTCTTGCTATTTGTCTGCCAGATAAAAATGCTGAATAAATGCCTTTTCCCAAAATACCAGAAGTTAATCCAGCAGCATCTTCTGCTAAAAAGATATTACCAAATTTATAACCTTTATAATCATAATTAATCAAGGCGCCTTCAAATTTGGCATTTTGTACATCAAAACTATGTTTTTTAAGCCACAAATCAAAATTATGCTTGAGTGCTTTGGATTTCATAAATCTTAGATCAGTTCCACAGCCAATAGAAGTATAATTTTTATTAGGAAATATCCACAGATAACCTGTTCCAAAAAGTTTGTTATCTAAATAGATCTCAAAATCTTCAAGTCTTTTTGGAATTATATACTGAATAGCAATTTCAAGTTTCTCTGATCCTAAATTAAGATACTTTCTGACCGTAGAAGTCGAACCATCAGTACCTACTAAAAATTTAAATCCGAGCTTCTTCTCAGTATTTAATTTTAATGAGTTATTAGAAATTATCTCTGAAACAGAAGTACCAGTTAAAATTCTAATATTACTAAATTTCTTTAGATTTTTAATCTCATAATCGAGAAAAGTTTTTCTTTCTATGGTTGAAATAATTCCCCTATTTTTGAAAAAAGTTCTTGCTTTATTCTTATAATGAACTATTATTTCCTGAAAATCAAAATTTATAAGATGTTTAGGAATATAATCTAAATCATTAGCAATAATTCCTTCTGCACATACTTTTCTACCAATTTGTTTATCTCTTTCAATAACAAGCACATTTAAATTAGAGCCCCCTAAATTTTTAGCACATTGTAAACCAGCAATACTCGCACCAACAATTATTACATCGTAATATTCCATAGCTTTTTTAAAATTGAATTTAATTTCTATTTAATAATATCAAAAAATCGCCTTTTTGGCGACTATAATTTGCTGGGGCTATGGAACGATGTTGGAACCTTTTTGACTACTAATATAGACATATTAAAATAAAAAATCATGGTGGCTAAAGCATTTTTAGCTTATTTTCACCACCATGATTTAAAAAATTCAGGTTTTATCAACTAAGGCCTGGGGAGTCAATACAATTTTTCTACCGATTACTTCAACCCTTAACCACTTAACCAATCGTCTTTCTTAATAGATAAGAACATGCAAATCTCATTTGGAATGGTAACTTGTCCTTTATCTTTAATTCTAACTAAACTTTTGTAAGAATTCATTTTTTTCCTCCTCTTTTCTATTTTTTTTGCCTTTTACCCAATATTCATAGTCCATCATTTCAGGATTTTCTGTTTTGTTACCAACAACCCTGAGTCCACTCCATGCAAAATTTTTCTTGTTTTTTCCTCCACTAAAATCATAAAAAGGTTGATAACCACCCTTTATTAAAACTACATAAAACCCTGCTATTGATTCTGTATATCTAATCCAACCAATAATTTTGTCACCAAAATTATTTTCCCATTCAACAATATCTCCAGCGTAAATTTCCTTTTTATTTTTATCACAACGTCCTATAAACTGCCCAACACTTTCCGGAATCACCTCAATTAATCCATTAATTAAAGATTTTTCTCGCATTTTTGCCCCTTTAAAAATAATGAACGTCCTGTTTTCATGAATAACCAAACTTCCGTAAATCCACAGCTGAGATACCTTTTCTTTTCCTCTAAATTCAATCCTTTTCATTCTATTTACCCCCTAATTTATATTTTTTTAAATTATCAAGTTACCTCTGTGAGTTTAAAAAACAACCTATTAAAAGGTTATTCTTTGTTATCCATATAATACAAGGTTATAGAGTATAAGTCAATAATAAGCATCTGGGGGACGTGGATTCGAACTGTGTAAATTACTTTTCTTAGATAATGTTTAAAACCTAACTTTTTTGTTCCACCTAATTCTGAGGTTATTTAAACTCTGGTTTGAATCCACTTAGACTTGGTCATTATTTTAATATCATATTCTGTGAAGTAGAAATAATAACTTAAATTTTTTCTTTTACGGCAAGTTCTTTCGTAGTAATTTTTCTATCTATTTTAACCTTCAATTATTATACTCTGTAACTCAATAAAAACCGGCTGGTCGGCGTTTAATTCTATTCCTGCTGTGTCTGTAAGCCATTCTTGCCCATTTATATCTGTTACTCTTACTTGACCCGAAATTTCATTTGGTAATGTTTCTGCCCATAAAGCATAGATAGTTTTATTACCAACAGTAAATTTATATTGACCACTGGCA
>CAYWLA010000077.1:0-6328 GCA_964458955.1 uncultured Methanosarcinales archaeon | reverse complement strand
CCAGAAAGTTGAGCATAAGTTTGTCCAGATAATAAGGCATTGGTGCAAGCTTGATCAAGAGCCAAAAACTGAATTTATTAATCATAAAGAAAGGAATTTTATTGTTATTCATTGCCCAAAGGGAAAAGACACACCATATTTTGTCAGAGGTGAATCAAAGCCAAGAGTCAGAATAGGCTCTTCTAATGTTGTTGCAAATAAGGAAGAAATCGCAAGGCTCTACAGGGAAGGGTCAAGCAAATCATTTGACATTGAAACAGTTCCTAAAGCTGATATTAGCGATTTAAACCTAAAGGCAATTAAACAATACTTAAAACAAAGCCACCTAACTAATAAGCTTAGTGAAAAATATTTCTTAAAAATAATAAGCAAAGAAGGGTTTGTTAGTTATGATAAGAATACAAATGCATATGCCCCTACTTATGCTGGCATCCTGCTTTTTGGCAAGCATCCCCAAATTAATATTCCTCACAGCACAATTTTAGCTGACAGATACCAGGGCATTGATATGGTTAAATGGATTGATAAGAATGAATTTAATGGAAATCTATTTGAATTGATTGATCAATGTGAAAATTTCTTTTTAAGAAACATGAAAACAGCAGCTAAAGCTGTTGGCTTTAGGACAGAGCATAAGACAGAATACCCTATTGATGCACTGAAAGAAGCATTGATAAATGCTTTAGCGCATAGGGATTATCTTGAAAAAGAGAATATTCTGATAAGGATGTTTGATAACAGAATTGAAATTATTTCTCCTGGAGAACTGTTAAGACCATTAACTATAGAAAATTTAGAAAATTTAGACTACAAGCCAAAAAGCAGAAATAAAACTATTGTTGATGTTTTTTTAAGGAGAAAGCTGATGGATAAAAGGGGCTCTGGAATTTTGAGAATGAAAGAAGAAATGAAAGAATGGGAATTGCCTGAACCCGCATTTGAAGAAAACACCGGCTATTTTGTTATTAATTTTACAGGACCATACCAAGAAACAGTTATAGAATATAAAGAAAAATTGAATGAAAGGCAGAAAATTGCTTTAAATTATTTAAGTAAACATAAAAAAATAAAACGAGAAGAATATGCAAAAATGTTCAAATGCTCTACCAAAACAGCTTTCAATGACCTTAACGATTTAGTTAAAAAAGGAGTGCTCAACCGGATGGGAAAAACAGGCAGGTATACATATTACACTTTAAAATTTAACGTGCAATCTAACGTGCAATCTAACGTGCAATAAAAATGATGCAAAAAAATTATAATACAAAGGTTTTGCTTAGAAAATGGATTATTGATGAGCAAGGAAGCGGAGTTTTGAGAATGAAAGAAGCAATGAAGGAATGGAAATTGCTTTGCCCTGAGTTTGAAGAAAATATTCTCAAAGTTGTTGGTTAAGGAAAGGGTACTAAATATGTATTTAGGTAACTATTATTTCATTAGTTATTTGCTATAACTATTATGAGTTCTTCCCATTACGTATAGTACATAAGAAAAAAGTAAGAAATGCTTAAAAATAAGAAAAGTTTATATATAAGTTTTAATATACAGCCCATTGTGATTAAAAATAAAGCAAATAATTGAAACAACCAAAATGTCCACAAGGGGGCAGGTTATTATACCAAAAGACATAAGGGATTATATAAAAGCAGAGGAGAATACAATATTTACAGTTATTTCTATAAGCAAGGACACAATCTTAATGAAGAAAATGAATAAGAAAAAACTACTGGCAGAATTCAGAAATAGTGTAAAATAAAATTAAATCAAAAATCCAAATGGCTAGTATAATAAATTTAAAATACAGGGGAAAAAGCTTTAAGATAAAGATAGATAGATTAATCTTTATTAGTGTTATTAGTATTATTATACTGCTTATATCTTCAGTGAATTTAAATGCATTAATAATAGGTGGAAAAGCAGGTGGCTACCACAATGGCACTATTGACGAACTCAGAATTTACAGCAGAGTCCTGACAGCAGATGAAATAAAAATGCACTACCTGTCAGAAATCCAAAGATACAATTTAACACAATACAGGCTTTACATTAATATTACAGGGCAGGAATATGGAACCTACTACTATTATGGATGGGCTAATGACACTGTTGGAAATCCAGGGCAATCAGAAACAAGAGTTATAACATTGGGACCAGTTAACACAGCACCAACAATAACAGCAAACATCACGAAGCCAGATAATGTCTATACAAACACAGACTTCATGCTAAACCTAACTGTAACAGACCCGGATGATGGTGATACCCTAACGGGCTATGTCCAGTTCTATGTCAATGGCTCTGCATCTGGCTCAGAGCAATCTACAAGCCCAGCAACAAATGATACAAACACATTGATAGGCACATTATCAAACTCAGGCTTCAACAAGGGAGCTAATTTAACTGCAGAGTTCTGGGCAGGAGATGGAACAGAAAACACAACAAAAACAAATACAACTCCACAGGTTACTGTTCAAAATAGCATTCCATCAAAGGTTGTTCTTTCATACCCGGAAAACAATGATACCTCGTTCACTAACAGGACTCCAAGGTTTAACTGGACTGCCCCAACAGATGCAGACAATGACCAACTAACATATCAGATACAGGTCAGCCTTTTCTCTAATATGAGCAGCCCGCTAACAAATGAAACAGGAGTTTCAAATACATACTATATACAGCCATCAGAGCTTGACTTTACAACATATTATTGGAAGGTAAGGGCAAATGACTCAGATAATTATAGTAGCTGGTCTGATACCTGGAACTTCACCCTAGTTACCTATCTTTCAATAATCCTAACCCAGGATTCTATCAACTTTGGCACAATGGCACAGTTTGAGGTTAATGATACTATAAACAATTATCCAGTACCATTTGAATTAGAAAATGATGGAAACATAGGGGCAAATATTAGTATAAACTCAACTCCATTATGGTCAAGTGCATCTGCACAGCTAAACACATCATACTACCAGTTCAAGGCAGGCAACTCAACAGAAGCAAATTCCTTTAACTGGCTTAATTCACAAATAACATGGTCTGATATGTCTAACACATATAAAAGCGTAATAGATTCACTAAACTATTCTGATTCAAATGATCTAGCAGAGATTGAAATAAGAGTTGAGGTTGCGCCAGACGAGCCGCCTGGATCAAAATCAGCAACAATAACATTTTATGCAGAGGAATCATGAGAGTAAAACCAACATTATTAATAATTGTAATAATTGTTTTAGCTAATCAAATCCATGCACTTGGTATTGCTCCAAGCCATTCTGACATAATATTTGAGCCATCTCTTGAAAAAACAATTCAGCTAAAAGTAATTAATAATGCCCATAAGGACTTTGATGCTGTTGTTTATGCTGAAGGCGCTCTGGCAGAATACATAATAATAGAAAACCCAACAATAAGCCTATCAAAAGACCAGGATTCAAAGATAATCTCATACAAAGTAAATTTACCAAAAAGCCTTGAAAAACAGGGAATGCATGAGGCAAAGGTTGTTGTAAGGGAAATACCAAAAGAAACAAAAGAAGGAACAACAATAACAGCAAGCCTTGCAGTTGCATCAAAGCTAAAAGTTATGGTGCCTTACAAAGGAAAATACGCTGAGATAAAACTATTTGTAACAAACTTCAAGCAAAATCAAGAGTCAAACTTTGCTGTTGAGGTAAGAAATCTCGGAACAGAAGACATTCTGGAAGCCTATGCAATAGTAAATATATATGACCCATTAAACAACAAGCTTGCAGCAATAACAAGCAACAAGGCCAAAATAAACTCAAAAGACAAGGAAATCCTTATAGCAAAGTGGACTCCGGAACTTGGTCCTGGAAATTACAGGGCTGTTGCAACATTAATGTATGACAGTTTAAACACAAGGGATGAGAAGCCATTTACAATAGGAACATTATTCCTTGATATAAGTTCAATCACTGTTGATAATTTCAAGCTTGGTGGAATAGCAAAGTTTGATATATTGGTTGAAAATGAATGGAATGAAGAAGTGCCACAGGTATATGCAGAGACAAGTGTTACAGATAATAAAGGCAAAGTATATACAACTTTTAAGACAGCAGTAGTTGATATTCCTGCATTCGGCGCTCAAGAGATTAATTCTTATTGGGATACTGCCAAAGTAACGCCTGGAGCATATAAGTTTAATGTAGAACTAAACTACCTTAGCCAAAAAGCAGGAATGGTGTTTGACATAATGGTTGAATATGACAAGATAACAGCATCATTGGTTGGAAAGGCAATAGCAGTAGAAGACGAGGAAAAGCCAGCTGTGCTGAAATCAATATACATCCTGATATTCCTTGTTGTAATCCTCGTAATATTTAATATAATTATATATTTCAAGAAGATAAGGAAATAAAAAATGAACTACCCTCGGGCTAAAGCCCTATAATCTGGACCTTGTAAGGGTTGGGAGAAGATAGTTAAGAAAGTATCCCTTTGAAAAGGGTATGTGCATAGCTGATTTTTCTTGGTTTCATCCAATGAGTTCTGCAATATCCGTTAGGAACCCACTAATTATCTTAGCAATATCTGTTAGTTAACTTAATAACACAAGACCAGATATTTTCCGAGAACCAAAAAAAACTTACAAAAAACTATGCCAACACTTTATTAATAACCAATACTAAGCCATTATTCTATGCTAAACACCAATAACCCCAAATAGTATTTTTGTGGATTTAAAAATATCATAAAAAACAAGGGTAAGTAAATGAAAAAAACACCACCCTCAAAAAATAGCTATAATAAAATACTAAGCAACATAATAAATCATATTGAGCAGTCAAAACTAAGAGCATTTAGCGAGGTAAACAAAGCCCTTCTTAATGCATATTGGAACATAGGGAAAGAATTGAGTGAAAATTCAGCCTATGGCAAGTCAGTAGTTGAAAAGTTATCAAGAGGCTTAAGATTAAAATATCCTGGAGCTAAAGGTTATTCTGTTGCAAATCTCTGGAACATGAAACGCTTTTACGAGACCTACAACCAAAAACTCCAGACAGTGTCTGGAGAATCTGGAAAACTGCAGCCACTGGCTGCAGAATTTAAAGGTGAAAAACTGCAGGCACTGCCTGCAGAATTGCTTTTTAAGGTCTCATGGACAAACCACGTGCTTATTTTAGACAAAACCAGCTCAGATGAGGAAAAACAAAAGGTTTATATATAACTTTAGGTTAGAGTACTCTAACTATAGGTTAGAATAAAATGGCAGAAATCAGTGAGAATGGAAAAAAGGCTTTGAAGATTATCTTCACAGATTTTTTAACTAATTTCAACTCCTACAATATTAAAGGCAAAATAGGGGTTAGTGATGTCGGAAGCTTAAAAATATTAAGAAGCTTAAAAGAAAAAAATATTTTAACAAGCGAAAAAATGGGCAATGCTATTTTTTACAAGCCAAACCTTAATAATAACTATATAATAAAACTCCTGGAGCTGATTTTTTCGGATTACAGCAATTTATCAGGCTTTATAAAGGGCTGGATATATGATTTGCGTTTACTTATTCCAAAAACAAAGGCTTTATTCTTATTTGGATCTATTTTAAAAAAAGGAAAAAATGCAGGGGATGCAGATGTTTGTTTTATATTAAAAAATCCTGATGATTATAATAAATTGCAAAGCCAAATAAATGATATAAATAGAAAGAGTCGCTTAAAGATACATCCCATGTACTTAACAAAAAAAGAATTTGAAAAAAAATTAAGGGAAAAAGACAGGCCTTTGGTTGAAATGGTTAAGAATTGCGTGGTAGTGCATGGGGTTGAGTTATTTGTCGGGGTTTTAAAAAACGCTCAAAAAGCCTGAACTTTTTTAAGCCTCAGAGGTTTTCAAGAATGTCCAAAGCTAAGAATATGGTAAAATGGTGCCTGAATAAGGCAAAGAGAGAGTTAGGAAAAGGTCAAAAGCATAGGGGCTTAATCCAAATAAAACCTGATGATAAATTAGCACAAGATTATCTTGCGAAAGCGGAACACAATCTTGAAGTTTTTATGTTAAACAAAGAGCATGAATTTTATGATTGGACAATAAATATAGGCTTTTATGTAATGTACCACTGCTTCCTGGCTATTATCACTAAATTTGGCTATGAAACCAGAAATCAGGAATGTACTTTAGCTTTAATTGAAAGTTTAGTTGAAGATAAAAAGATTGATGATGATTTTAAAAGATACATTGAAACCATGAAGTCTAGTACTAAAGAAGAGGAAAAGCAAATCATGCCAATGCGTGAAACATATCAATATACTCCAATCATAGATATTGATGTGAAGAAAGTTGAAGAACTTCTTGAAATCTGCCA
>CAYWLA010000076.1:0-6357 GCA_964458955.1 uncultured Methanosarcinales archaeon | reverse complement strand
TGTCCTACAAAAAACAATAATCCTATTTTTGAAAATCAGATTATAAAGCTTGATGTTGGAGCACATGTTAATGGCTTCATTGGAGACAATGCATGCACTGTTGATCTTTCTGGTGAAAATTCAGAACTTGTAAAAGCATCAAGAGACGCTTTGAATAATGCTATAAAGATTATAAAGCCAGGAATAACCCTTGCAGAAGTAGGAAAAGTAATACAGGAAACAATAATGAATTATGGATTTGCCCCTGTAAGGAATTTAAGCGGCCATGGCCTTGGAAAATTTGAAATTCATACAAATCCAACTATTCCAAATTATGATAATGGTGATGAAACAGAAATCAAGAAAGGGGATATTTTTGCAATAGAGCCCTTTGCAACAGACGGCTATGGGATTGTCATTGAAACATCTAATCCAACTGTTTTTTCACTTATTCAAAAAAAGCCAGTAAGGGATATGACCACAAGACAGGTTCTTAAAGAGATAGAAAAATATAAAGGGCTTCCTTTTGCAAAATGGTGGCTTGAGGAAAAATTTCCTTTATTCAGGGTTAATCTTGCATTAAGACAGTTAGAAAGTATAGGAGTAATCAAAGGCTACCCTCCTCTGGCAGACAGGGAAAATGGTCTTGTAAGCCAGGCAGAGCACACAATTCTCGTCGAAGAAGACAAAGCAGTAATATTAACAAAATCTGATTAATTTTTTTTAATATTTAAGGGCGGTTTCCTTAATTCCCTGAGCCACGAAAGACCAATCCTTACCATCTCTTTGTTAAATGCTTCAGATATCTTATATGTCTTCCTGTAAAGGTCATAATAGATTATGCCCATGCTTTTCATTGGGGTTAGAATTCTATCGTAAAACTGCCTTTTATTGTATGAAAGCTTTACTTTTTTCCCTTTATATTGGGGCTCGTTAATCTCTGTAATTAAGTTGCCCTCATGCAGCTTTGTGGCAAATAAAGACATCTCTGATTTGCCTATCTCTCCACTATTCTCTTTCATATACTGTATTAATAATTCAGCAACTATCTTCTGCTGCTTTGTTGCAAAAATTACATCAAATATATTATCAGATAAATTAAATCTGTCAAATAAGATTACTATTTTAACCCCCAGTAGCTTAATAATTTATACCAATATATAAATGTTGCTTTTTGTATAGATATAGTTATAAATCCAAATTAAGATGGTTTTAAACATTCCATCGACGAGCAAAATATACAAAAACGAAATATTTATATATAAGATGTGTTTAAAATATATCAGTATACAATTTTGGATATCAAAAGGGAGGCAAAAATGGATTTTATCATCGAGAATGCATTAAAAAGTGCTGAAGAAAATAGGATTGAATCAATGATAGGGCAGGCAAACATAAAAGTATTTGGTGCTGGCGGGGCAGGCAACAACATGGTCTCATGGCTTTATAAAAAAGGAATTAAGGGAGCTGAAATAATAGCTGCCAATACAGACCAACAGCATCTTAATATTTCTGAGGCAGACAAAAAAATATTGATGGGAAGGAATATCACTCGCGGCCTTGGATGTGGCGGATTTCCAAAAAAAGGCGCAGAGGCTGCAAATGAATCTATTAACGAAGTAAAAGACTCGCTTAAAGGAGTTGATATGGTGTTTATTTGTGCTGGAATGGGTGGAGGAACAGGAACAGGCGCTGCTCCGGTGATTGCAAAGATTGCAAAAGAAGTTGGTGCAATTGTTATTGGAACAGTTACAATGCCATTTAGTATAGAAAGGGCAAGGGTTGACAAGGCAGAGTTTGGATTGCAGCAGTTAAGGCAGAATGCTGACACAGTTATTGTTATTGATAATAATCGCTTGGTTAACATTGCAGGAAATCTTCCGGTACAGCAGGCATTTGCAGTTGCAAACGAGTTAATTGCAACAATGATAAAAGGAATTGTTGAAACAATAGCTGTTCCATCTTTAGTTAACCTTGATTATGCAGATGTAAAGGCAATAATGAACAATGGAGGAGTTGCAGCAATAGGTGTTGGCTCTTCTGACACAGCAAACAGGGTTGATGAGGCAGTAAGAGGTGCTCTCGCAAACCCATTGTTAGATATAAGCTATGAGGGTGCAACAGGGGCATTAATACATATTTCAGGAGGACCTGACTTAACATTGGATGAAGTAAACAGGATTGGAGAGCTTGTAACAGAATCAATGGATCAGGATGCAAATGTTATCTGGGGAGCAAGAATTGATGACAATATGAAAGGAAAGCTTACTGTCATGACAATCATGACAGGAGTTCATTCTCCATGGATTATTGGAAAAGAAAACAACAGGCAAGCAAGTGCTTCCAAAGGATTCAGTGATGACCTTGGAATTGATGTGTTTAGATAAGACATTTCTTAATATTTATTTTTTTTAACATTTTATATTATTTAATTATGAGTATAATTTAAACAATTATAGCCAGTTTTTTCATAAACCTTATATATAAGGCATAAATTCTAGTTGTTAATAATCATAAAATAAGGTTAGGAGGAATAAAAATGGTTGATTTTAAAGTTGTTATTTCAGATGTAAACACAGGAAAAACATATCAAAAAGAAGTTAAGGATGAAAATGCGAAAAAATTTCTCGGCTTAAAGATAGGAGACAAGCTAAAGGCGGATTTTCTTGGAATAGGAAATGTCGAAGTTCAGGTAACAGGAGGCTCTGACTATTGCGGTTTCCCAATGAGAAAGGATGTTCTCGGAACAGGAAGGAAGAAAATACTTGCAGTAGGGGGAGTTGGAATAAAAAGCAAGGAAAAGGGAATAAAGCAAAGAAAAACTGTCTGCGGCAACACAATACATGCCAAAATATCACAGATAAATGTCAAGGTTTTGAGTGACAAACCTCTTAATGTAAAAGAAGAAAAACATAAAGCAGAGGAAAACCCTGCCGAGGTTAAAAAAGAGCCTAAAAAAGAAGAAAAACCAGAAGGTAAAGCTGAAGCAAAAAAAGAACCTAAAAAAGAAGAAAAGGTTCCGGCTGCTGTTGAACTAGCAGAAAAAAAGGAAGAGGCCAAGAAATAAAAAATGCCAAAAATTGCTAAGACAAAAAAGAGTCCTAAAACCTCAAAAAAAGTAACTAAAAAAGAAAAAAAAATTGAGGAGCCTGTTCAGCCAGAAATAAATATTGGATTGGTTGGCCATGTTGACCATGGAAAAACAACTTTGGTTAAGGCATTGTCTGGCAAGTGGACTGATACTCATTCTGAAGAAATTAAGAGAGGTATTACAATACGTTTAGGTTATGCAGATACTGTTTTCAGGAAATGCCCTAATTGCAAGGAACCAGAGTGCTTTTGTGTTAATGATAAATGCCCGAGATGCAAAACAAAAACAAACCCGTTAAGAAAGGTATCTTTTGTTGACGCTCCTGGCCATGAAAGCCTTATGGCAACAATGCTCTCAGGAGCTACTATAATAGATTATGCTTTACTGCTTATAGCTGCGAATGAGGAATGCCCTCAGCCGCAAACAAAAGAGCATTTAATGGCCTTGGAGATATCAGGAATAAAAAAGATAATTATTATGCAGAATAAGATAGATGTTGTTTCAGACGAGCAGGTAGTAAAAAACTACAACCAGATAAAAAAATTCATTAAAGGAACATCCTATGAAAATTCTCTTATTATTCCTATATCTGCGCAGCACAGTACAAATATTGATGTTCTGATTCAAGCTATTGAAGAATCTTTCCCAACCCCTGAAAGAGATATATCAAAAGAGCCAATGATGTTTGTTGCAAGGTCATTTGACATTAATCCTCCAGGTTCTGATCCTCTAAACATGAGGGGTGGAATTTTAGGTGGAGCATTAAAACAGGGAAAGCTTATGATTAATGATGAGATAGAAATAAAGCCAGGAAAAAGTTTGGAAAAAAGCGGAAAAAAAATGTGGGAACCAATAACCACAAAAATTGTTGGCTTAATTACAGGAGGATGCTCTGTAAAAGAGATTTTCCCTGGCGGATCAGTAGGAGTTATGACAATGCTGGATCCAGCAATTGTAAAATCAGATAGCTTAACAGGATCTGTTGTTGGAAAAAAAGGAAAATTACCAAAGGTATGGCATGAATTTAAACTTGAAAATCATCTTCTTGAAAAGGTTGTTGGGCTTAAGGAAGATATTCCTGTAGAGCCAATAAAACAAAATGAAACTCTTATGTTGAATATTAACTCTGCGGCAACAGTTGGATTTGTTACAGAACTCAAAAAAGATTCTATCAGCTGCAGCCTGAAGATTCCGGTTTGTGCAGAGCCTGAATCAAGAGTGTCTATCTCAAGAAGGATAGGCACAAGATGGCGTTTGATAGGATATGGGATTATTAAAAAATAAATAAAAAAATTCTTAGTCAGAAAATCCTATAAAGACAAACATCAGTCCAACAAGGATAACAATAATGCCTATTGCTCCCATTATTAGGCTTAGTAATTGCGGCCACCATCTTATACAGCCATATACTCCTGCCATTATTAATAGCAAGCCAAATACCACTTTAAGAAATTTTTTTATTAAATCTTTTGTTTTCTCTTTCATTTTTTCACCTCAAAAATTAAGTTAATACACAGTAAGGTTGCAGGTATTTAAAATTTTTGTTTTTCGATGGATTTAAATATTAGTTATAAGAGGTTTAAGGTATGGCAGAACCAAAAAGTTCTAATCTGGGCCCAATAAAAACAATTTCTATATTGTTTATAATATTTTTTGCAATCCTTTACTTTATATTCCAGCCGCATGATTTTTCAACATTGTTGATACCATTCATATTAGGACTCTCGCTTGCTTACTTATTTGGTATGTGGTTAGTTAGCCAACAGGCTTAAAAGATTTTTGAAGCACAGGAAATCTTATCCTCAATTGCACAAATTCTTGATAGTAAATATGATGGAAATAGTATTTAGTCCACCAGCACTAATAAAAGAAATAAGACCTTATGCAGAAAATACAAAGAGCATAATTCCACAAAAAGAAGTATAACCTTAATATCTAAAATTAACTATTAACAAATAAGAGATGTTTTTCTTTTCCGCTTAATTCTTTCATTATCCTTTTTATTAATGATTTTTTGGGGTCAGGCATTAAATGCACTCTTTTTTTCATATCATCAAGGCTAGTGAAAGGCTTAATTTTTCTCTCATCAAGAATTTCCCACATTTTCTTTTTGCCCATTCCAGGCAAAAGCTCTATAGAATGCATCCTTGTGCTTAATGGCTGTGCATTATTGAAAAAGTCAACAAATCTCTGCTCATTTTTTTCAATAATATCTTTTACTACAAATTCCAGCTCTGCTTTTGCAGTTGTTGTCAGCCTGGAAAATGGTAACTTTCCATTGATATGGTGCACCTTATCTCTTTTATCCTGTCCGATGTAAACTGCCTCATTAGGCTGCAGGAACACATCTTTTTTTGGAACAAGCTCTAACAACACGAAATATTTTTTGCCTATAGCCTGGGCTATTGCAGTCTTTTGGTGGCTTGGCCTTGTATCAAATGGATAGCCATTTGGCAAAAAGTCAAGTATAATTACATTTTCCTCCTTTTCGTGCATTTCCATTTTAATCATAAATTGTTTTTTCTTATTTATAAACTTTTGTTTTTTAAACTAATTGTTTTCTAATTCAAGAAAAATAAATATGTTATTTCTTTTTTTCAGTAAAATCCTTAAGAATATCAGCAATTTTCTTTAAGTTTTCATTGTTGACTGTTATTGTGTAGCCCTGAAGAATTATCTTTAGCTCATCAACTGTCTTTGGAAGTATATCAACTATTTTTGTTATATGAATATCTCTAAGCCTTGGCACATTAAGTTTTTCTAATTCTTTGATCAATTCCTCTTCACTTTCTTTACTCAAAGTCACAAAGTGGCTTAGATATTCTTCAGTCTTGCCAACCCTGAAGTTTAGCTCTTTATCACGCTTCTTTATTTTATCAATCTCCTGCTTAAGCTCAGTAAGAGTTATTGGTTTCTCAGATATTATGTTTGGTTTTACCATTTTATACCTTAATTTTTTTAAGATGAATTGGATGGATTATAGGGTTTTTTTCTTTTTTCCCATCTTTAATTAATATCTTATAGCATTTTCCAATTTTTTTCTTTACTATTCCTACTTTGCCATAAAACCTAGGAAAAAACATTCCTTTTTGCACAGCTGGCTCTGCACTCAGGACTACTTTGTCCCCCTCTTCAAATGTCTGGAAGAAGTTTTTTACGCTTATTTTTCCCTTGCTTCTTCTTGGCTTTGAGAGTTTCTGCCTTGTTTTTCTCCTGAAGCCGCCTATTCTTTGAACCATTTTAAACAAAAAAAGGAAATTCCCCTATTATAAAAAGCTTTTGATTTG
>CAYWLA010000075.1:0-6384 GCA_964458955.1 uncultured Methanosarcinales archaeon | reverse complement strand
GGAGTTTAATAGAAAAAAAATATATACTCTAGTTATTATATCTCCTTATATGGACAATTTAATTAAGAAATATGAAGGAAAAGAATTTAAGAATCAGTTATTCGAAGGATCTTCCCTAAATGAGGTCGTATCTGACTTAATTGAATTTAATTTACTTTGTTTCTCAGAATCGCTTAAAAAATATGATAAGACTAACTTATTTGACATGACTGGAAGAATGGTTAGAGGTATTGAAGAGTTCATAAATCTCCTCAATGAGATTAAAATAGAGAAATTTATGGAGTTAGCTCAGTTTCCTTTGTCCAAACCAGAATATGTAAAAAAATTAGAAAGATTTCTTTTTAATAATTTTCCAGATTCTAAGCTAGTTGGGAGATTAATAAATATTTACATGCAATTAAGTGCTTATAAAGATGCAAGTAAGATGTTAGGAATTGATTTAGAATTCAACAATGTTGGTGAAGGAATTGCTTATCTACAATCAAGAAGAATATACTTACATACCCTCCAACCGATGATATTGAAGTACTGTGAAGGAAATGAAAAAATATCTTCTGAGGATTTCCTATTAGCAATATTTCCATTAATTGAGATTCACCTATTTGCAATAGGTAATCTTACATCTTACCTTGAAATTAATCATGCTCTTGAAGATTACCAAATTAGAGTGAACGGTACATTCCCTGATTTAAGTCTTTCATCTAACTATACACACAATTCATTAGAATTCTTTTTTTTATCTCCTACAAGAATTCCCTTTCCTGGAATAGCAAAACACATTCCAAACAAATTATCTGATTTGAGACTCCAAGAACTTGAAAAAAATAAGATTCTTTCTTATAAAGAATGCCTCACACAGATAGATTATTTAGAAAAACTTTTTGATGAATATGATTTAAAGGACCATATAGCGTTTGTTCTATTCAGTAAATTAATTAAAGAACTAAGCAAAAATGTCTATTATGATTATTATATTGTGGTTTCTAAAAAAGAGTTAATGAAAAAACTAAAAAAAATCTTTGGAAAACAGAAAGCAAATGAGACTTATGCTCAACTTATTATTCCAAAAAATGATTTTGTTAAAATTATTAATTCAAGTAGACCTTTTATATATTTTCAAAAGAATCTATATTCAACGATATATCAATTAAATAGATTTATTTTTTATATTACTCAAGATTTCCTTTCAAAAAATAAAAAGTTTCAGATTAATTCTGGATTTATTTTTGAGAAAATTATAAAAGAAGAACTCACTAAGAATAGTTTTTCAATAAAAAATATTACTCGGTTAAAAAATGAACATGAAACCTTCAGTGAATTTGATGTAGTTGCAACAAAAAACCAGATTATTTATAATTTTCAATGTAAAAATAATTATTTAGATATATCTCATATAAAAGAAGACTATGAAAAATTTGGAACAGAAAATAGAAATTTAGTTAAAATGTATGAAAAAGCATATGTTAAAGAGAAAAAGAGAGAGAATTTATTATTAGATAAATTAAAACTTAAGTATATCAAACATTATGTGATTACTAAATTTCCTGTAATTACACGGAAACCCTATATAATTACATATCAAAACTTTGAGGATAGAATTAAATCTATATGAAATTTGTTCCACAACATAGTTATTACTAACTTATTATCAATGACTGAGTAGCAGATTATAAGTCTGAAAGATGAGGGGGCTGTTTTTGGTTCTTTTTCTGAAAAAGAACATTTAACTTATGCTTTTTACTGTATTACTTATACCTTTTAATTGGTTTGCTTTATCTGCAACTTCTTGTAAAGTCTGAGCAGATTTAGCAGTGTTTTTTAGAACATTACAACTTTGTTCATCTAAAGTTTTACAAGATTCATCTATAACTTGATTGATTGCGTTTTGTAATTCTTGGTTTACTTGTTGTTCTGCTCCTGTAATTGTTGTATAAATTTCTACACTTGCTTCACCAAAGGAAGTTCCTCCAATACCATATCCTATAAACCAAGTAATAAATGTTAAGAGAAATAAGACAACAAATGCTCCACCCACATACAAAGAGAACTCTCCAAATCTATCATTGGATAATTCTATTATAACTACAATTATTAGAGCGATTAAGGCTATAATGCTTAATCCAAAGAAAATGGGAAAGAGTTGTCTTGAAATTATTATAGCCAATGCCAAAACAAAAATAATTCCTAATACAATTCCTCCTACTTCTTTTTCATCCATTTTTGACATTTTGAATTCCAGTTTTAACTTTTTTTATACGTTCTATATCTTCATTCCTTTTTTCTTTTTTTGTTTGAGTAATTACTTGTAATTTCTTGAAACCACTCGCAAAGTGTCCGATATTTTTTTCTATTTTTTCCAACTCTTTGGCCATTTTATTAAAGGGTTCTTCACCTAATTGGCTCATATCATTAAATTGTCCAAAGTCAAAGTCAAATTGCTTTCTGAAAATTCTTTTATTTCTATTTTTATATTTAAAATGTAGTGAAAACTGAATATTTTCTGGTTTATTTTTTCCATCTACAAATGAGAGGAAGAATTGTTCGATTTCCTGATTTGGTCTAAGGTAATTAATTTTCTGAAGATATTTCAATTCAGATATTTTTTTATCATTAAAACAAATAAAATCATTTTCTACTTTTTCTAACTCCAAATTATATAATGGATTTCTCCCAATATTTTTGATTTTAATATTAATCCAACTAATATACCTTTTAGAGGGTTCAAAGATAACACTTAATTCTGGTTGATTTAATTGGATTTGATATTTTCTATTCTTCTTTGTTTCCTGATACAAATAATAAGTATAATACGCTAAAACTCCTGTAAAAATCATTAGAAAAATGCTTGAAACCAATTGAATATTATTAGATGTTAAACAATTAGTTAAATTACCCATAATAAAAGGAATAATATTCAAATATATAAAAATTTATGTTTTTGCTATGAATTATTTACACCATCCCTAATAAATTTCTTTTATGAAGTAAAAGACTCTCTGTCCGTAGGACAAGAGAGGGGGCTGTTTTTGGTTCTTTTTCTGAAAAAGAACCCATTGGACACTGGACATGTACGCGTAACATATATAAACATTGTTAAAATACCTTATTATAGCTTAAAAGCCGAGTATTGATACAGATAATAAAATTCAAATGAAGGTTAAAAAAATGAGATATCAAATCATATGTACTACAAGGAAAGAAAACAATTCAATAGATAAATTAGGTTATATTGAAGCAGGGAATGATAAAGGGAAATATAAGCATCTTGAAGATAAAGAAGTAATAAACCAAAAAATAAGATCTGGCGATAGCTTCTTTTTTACAGATGAAGATGGAAAAGAAACAGATGTGATTGCAGTTGAAGAGGATTATGTTAAAACAAGCCCAGATGGTACAAAAAAGAATAATCTTTTACATTTGAACAGATGTAAATTATAAATTTCTTTTACAAAATAAAAGACTATCTGTCCGTAGGACTAGAGAAGGGCTATTTTTAGTTATTTTTTTGAAAAAGAACACACAAAGGTGAGAAGATTATAATGAAAAAAGATAAATGGACAGAATTTGATAAGAAATTGTTGTCTGAAAAAGGGGATAAAAAAGAAAACAGGTAGGAGAAATCTAATGAATAAAGATATTGCTCAACAATTATTCCAGCAAACTATGGATTTATGGGTTAAGCCTGAAATAGACAAGAGGAAATCTTTAAATAGTTTACCAAAAAATTTTAGATTTAAAAGTGCTCAAATTATATTTTCTTTAGATAGAGGTTGGAATAAAGTTAGACTTAATGAAGAGGTTAAAGCTATCGCCAAATGTAAAGTTAATTGTTCTAAAAATAAAGGAGATATTGTTTATGAAAAGGATATTGATGAAATTGAATCTATCAGTTTAACAGAAAAAGATCCTAATTGTGCACACATTACTTTACTATTGTTTAAGCATAATTGGGTAATCTCATTTGACTTTGTATATAATAAGAAAAGAATAAATGAACACATTGAAGCAGCTAAAGAATTTTTTGAAAGTGCTAAAGCTAATTTAGATAAAAAGAGATTAAGACCATTTTTTGAAAATTCTTTTGCTTGTGCAGAACTTTCAGCAAAGGCAGTTTTACTGCAACTTCCAGACAAAAAAATTTTACATGGTAAGGATCATGAATCACGAATTAATAAATTTAAAAATTGGGCTGTTTTAGGTAATGTAAAACAAGAACACTCTGATATATTAGAAAGGCTTAACCAATTAAGGCCGTCCGCAAGATATTTGTGTTCTATGGAGTTTAAGAATGAGAAACCGAAAGAGATTATTTCAAAATTAGATGAGATGATAAAATTTGCTGAGAATATGATAAAATGAATGTTTTAGGGGAGGTAATATGGGCAACATCGGAATAAAAATAATTTCCATTTTATTAACTGCGTTAATTATTCCATTCAGTCTAATTCCTCTTATTATTAAGAATATATTTGGAAATTTAATTCTTAGTTTATTACTTGGAGTTGTAGTATGGAAATTACTCCCAATATCTTATTTATTGGGATTTTTAGTAGTCTTAATATTTTTTACAATACTCAATATTATTTTAGATTACATCTTAATTAAAGAATCGTTCATTAATCAATTTAGTTCTACCTATGGAAGTTTTAAATTTAGTCAGTTAATTCAGAAGTACAAAAAACCAAACGAGAAATTTAAAGTATCTCCAATTATATCCGTGAATGATAAAAATTATAGGGTCATTGAATTTGGAACATATAATTTTAATCCAACAGATAGCAAAAAACTTACAGGATTTTTGGCATTAACCGAAGAAGGTAAATTATTACAAGATTCCAATTTTTCAAATGAATTAGTAAACTTATATTTATTTTGGAGAAAGATATATTTTGATCCAATATTAGGCAAGGATATTAAGAAGAATCACAAACCGCTATTAAAATCCTGGTTGGATTTTCAAGATAAATTTAAAGATATTATAGAAAAAAGACAAAAGAATGATTATAAAAAAATATCCAATGTCAAAAATGAAGAGTTTGTCAAAATCTTAAAGGAATTAGATACAGAAGTATTAGACCAATACCCATTTGTTACCAATAAGATCAAGATAAGTTTAGAAATTTTTGATAAGATATATGATATTTTTCTATATCCATCAAAAGAATTTTATCAAGAAACATTTAACAAAATAAATAAGATAGCTAATATAAGTAATGAGGAGAATAAAATTTGGACTAAAAGATTGAAGACATGGGAAAATTTATACAAGCATTATAGGTTTGAAATAAATAAAATGTCTGAGCCAAAATTTAAGTGGTTATTTATTGGTGTCTTGGGAGATTTAATAGATTTCTTTGTGCTTAAACAACATTTATACCCTATTGGTGGTGCAACAATTGCAGGTTTAACAGTTGAAGGAAGTAAAAAAGTTAAAAAAGAAACTTTAAAGTATCTTAATCATACTTTGCTTTACCATAAAACTGGGATAGATACTATCAAAAATAATATTGAGGTTAATAAGCGTCTAAAAAATGTTCGTGATGAATATAAACGTATTTTATCCTCGAATAATACTTCAAAAATAAGAAATTAATTTCTGCGAAGCAGACTCTCTGTCCGTAGGACAAGCCCCCTCTCTTTTTAATTAAATTTCAATTTAACAAAGGCACCTATCTAAAGATTTGAGGTTTACCAACGACGTGAAGCAGTAAGAAAATTTCGGCTAACTTGGCAATTAACCGAAGTTCTGAGCGTAGCGAAGAATTTGGGTGAGCGAGTGCAACGAAGCGAACCGGTTAATTGCTGTTAAGTGACCAGAACGGAACGAAGTGGAGTGAGAGCGCAGCGTGGTCAAATAAATCATTGATTTATGCAGAAGTTGCGAAGGCACCTTTATTTAAATTTATATAAAACATATCCTGAAAAAAATAATTCAAACAAAGAGGAGATTATTCCTATGGCTATTAATCCTGGAGGTATAAGTTGCTCGCTTATTGGAGTACTCTGCATAACATTTATAATGCCCCATATTATAGCATAAACAAAAACAAATATTGCCATTACTATATGATAAATTGGAATGACTAGTGTTATTTTTGAAAATTTGTTTTTGATAAACAGCACTAAAGCAACAATACTCAATACAAAAATAGCAAATTCAAAAAGACCAATTAATAAAGAATATAATCCACTAATCTCAACTTGTTTAAATGTTTCTTTACCTCCATATAAAAAAGTATCAAATAATCCGATGAACGCATAAACAATTACAAGGATATAATATATTTTAAAAAATTTACTATTTTTTTCATCCATGTTTTTAAAATTATTTTTAAAGTTTATAAACCTTTGTTTCACAAGGCGCCGGAGCAATTTCACTTAACA
>CAYWLA010000074.1:0-6440 GCA_964458955.1 uncultured Methanosarcinales archaeon | reverse complement strand
TCAAGCCCCGAGCGAGAGTTGAACTCGCGACCTCCACCTTACCAAGGTGGCGCTATAGCCACTAAGCCACCGGGGCATTAATAAACTTTACTTAATTATATCATATCCCTGTCTTCATTTTCATCTTCATCTTCGTAACCGCTGTAATCCATAACCTCTATGTTACTATCTTCAGTCTCTTCCTTATTTTCCTTATCCTCTTTAAACGAGACATAGTCTGAAACTGTACTAACTGGTTTGTCCTGCTTTAAGCGCTTGTATTTCTTTTTGTTGTTATTTTTAGGTTTGGTTTTCTTTTTTTTAATTTCTTCATCCCTCCAAACATCTTTTTTATGATTGCTTTCTTCATATTCTTCAGGTTTTTCTTGTTCAGGCTCTTGAGCAAGTTTCTTAATTTCTTTATTCTCTTCATCTTTTTTGGGTTTATCTTCTTTTAATTCCCTAAAAGATTTTTCAATCTTTTTATTCTCTTTATTTAGCTTCTCTTTTTTATGTTCCTCTTCCTTATTTGTTTCTTCTTTTTTAGGATATTCTTCCTCTTCATTAAATTTAGTAGTCATATCTATATAATCTTCTCCTTTATGCTTTTGTTTTCTTCTTATGGACAAAAACAATAAAACAACAGCTAAAACAATAAATCCTGCTGTTATTATAACATTTCCCCAGTTAATAATCACTATTTTTTCTGGTTCTAACAGAATGCATGAATGATTAGCTACAGACTCATTAGAACTGCATTCCAGTTTTCTGCATTTGTAAATGCTGAATGTATTGCAATATTCATCCTCTCCACATTCAGAATCTTCTTTGCATTCAATCTCTGACAGTGGAATAACTGTCAAACTTTTTACAGTCTTGCCGCATATCTCAAAAACCTCTTCTGGCTTATTAACATAAGACATCTTGAAACATGGAACATAGTAAAAAGTATAGCCTTTTGTTGGAGCTTTAACCAAACTTGTAAAATTAAAGCTGCGGACTTCATCTGGGTTTAAAACTACCTTTTCACTAAG
Source organism: uncultured Methanosarcinales archaeon (assembly GCA_964458955.1). Classification (GTDB taxonomy): domain Archaea; phylum Nanobdellota; class Nanobdellia; order Woesearchaeales; family CG1-02-33-12; genus CG1-02-33-12. Next base: position 5,427 of record CAYWLA010000074.1, on the reverse strand, counting down.
GTCAAATCCAAGAATAATGCTATAATCCTTGTCTTTTATGTAAACATCACCTACATTAATGCTCTTGTTGATATTATTATATATATTTACAGTAAAATCTATTTCTGTGCCTTCCATGCAATTTTTTTCCCTGCATTCATAACTTGCATCTATTGATGCTCTTACAAAGAGTATATTAATTAATAATATTAATACAAGAATTTTCAATGTTTTTGTTTTTATCATTTTTATCACCATATATAAATCCCCCTATAAATATTAAGGAATTTTATTATTATTTAAAAACATTACTAAAAAAGGTTAAGTCAAGAATTGTGCCATAGCACAATTATAATGGTAAAACCACAATCCAAAAAATGCATTGGCACCAGTTAAAGCTTGGAAGGTGCTAAACCATCTAACTCTTCTCTTGATTTCTCTGTTAAGCCTCTCAATGAAATAATTTTTTCCTATACCACTGTCAATAATATGCCTTTTTTTCTGCTCTGCTAAAGCTACTTAGATCTGTTTGTAACATAGTTTCACGCTCCGAAGAAGGGCAGCTTAAGCTGCCCGACTTCGGTTTTTCTTTATGAAACTAAGAATTTAAGCTTTGGCACTTAAGTTGACAGCACCCTAAACAAGTAATATATGCAAAGTGAATTTCTTCTGACATCTATTATCCTTGCTCTAATTTCCAGAGCACTTTTTTATCTCCAGAGTAAACCCCTAGTTTTGTCATCTGCCTGAACTGCAGGTCAGACAGTATAAGGAGGTCAATATTGAAGTTATGCTTTTGTCTTATTTCATTAACAATGGCCTCAGCTTTTTCTGAAACGCTGTCATTTCCAATTATTAGTATATTTGCACTTTTGTTTGTTTTCTTGCCATGCAGTATTATTGAATCAATGCCTTCCAGACTTTTTGCTTTTTCCATAAATATTTCCAGCGGGTTTACCTCTTCTTTTAGCAACTTGGATAATCCCTTGGTTTTTTCATTTATTATTATTCTATAAACTTTAAACTTTGAGATGTTTATTTCTTCAACTATCTCTGCTTTTACAAGCTTTCCAATAATCCTGTAGGTTGTTGCAGGGCTTACATCAGCAGCTCTTCCAAGCTCCCTAAGGTAAAACTGCTTATCTTTATTCTGCAGAAATACATCAATAATCCTAAGAATCTTCTTGTCAAATAACTGCTTTAGAATATCAATATCAGGCATTTAAATTAAAAATAATAAGAGTTATATAAATGTTTTCATTTTTGAAACAATGTTTCATTTATGAACTTTAAATAGTTCAAGAGCTTCTTCCTCTGCAAAATGAAGTTTTCCAGGAACAATAAGGCAGTGCATTGGCTTTCCAAAATCCTCTTTAAGCAGCTCTTCAGCATTTCCAGCCTTAATGCAGGGCTTTAGTGAGCCGAGTCTTGCACATCCAACGCATAATAATCCTTTAGAAAACACTTTTTCTTTTCTTTTTTCCTCTATACTAAGCAGATATTCAATAGCCTGGTTAATAGTCATAAATCTTTTTTCATAAGGTCTTAAATCAAGCAACAATAATGTATGCAGCCTATTTTTCATGTTCTCTTTTATTGCATCATAAGGTGTTTCTGGATGCCAGTTCTTCTCTTCAAAGGGAATGCTTGTTGTTCTTCCAAACTTGTAAAGCTGCAGTCCGGTAATACCAACAGCAGAAAATACAGATGCATTATGTATAACAACACATTCAATGCCCGCTTTCTCTGCCCTTAATCTTAGGTCAATATGAGTTGTTGCAGACATTGGATCACCTACAACAAGAAAAGCAACATCTTTTTCAAGAGCATGCTTCAATATTGTTTTTTCTGCTTTTTTCTCCACTAATTCACGAGAAGCAAGAATTATTTTTTTTTCATAAAATTCTTCAAGTTTCTTTACACTACATGATAAAATGCTTGTATAATTTTCCAAATAAACAATATTGCATTTTTTAATTGTTTCCAAACCTCTCAAGGAAACATCTTTCTCGTCGTAAAGTCCAATCCCAATAAAATGTAATGGCATAATAGAAAACAATCTTAATCAGTATAAAAATCTTTTTAATTTTCCAAATGAAATAGAGCATACTACTTGGAAGATATATTTTCAAAGTTAGAAGTATTTATATATAAGTTAGTTTATTAAATAAGTATAATTAACTTTGTTGGCGCAAGTTAATAACTAACTATTCTTTCAATCAAGTTTTACTGAGTTTTAAAACCTAAATTTTATTTAATCAGTTTTTGGCGCGACTAACTAAACTTTTTCTAAGAAAGTAAAAGCAGGGCTATGATATAAATATTATTGTATTAGAATATTTATATTGCAGAACATGTTTTTATAGAGGTATATAAAAAAATAAAAAGGGGGCTTTGGAAAAATGGACTTTATTGTAGAGAACGCATTAAAAAACAATGCAAAAAATGAATTTCAAGGAGTAGAAGTAAAACAGGCAAACATAAAAGTATTTGGTGCTGGCGGGGCAGGTAATAATATGGTCTCGTGGCTCTATAGAAAAGGTATCAAAGGGGCTGAGATAATAGCTGCTAACACAGACCGACAGCATCTTGATATTTCAGAAGCAGATAGAAAAATTTTGATTGGTAAAGATATTACAAAAGGGCTTGGATGTGGTGGCTATCCTGAAAAAGGAGCAGAATCAGCCAGAGAATCCATTCAGGATATAAAAGACTCCCTTAAAGGTGTTGATATGGCTTTTATATGTGCAGGAATGGGTGGAGGAACAGGAACAGGTTCTGCACCAGTAATTGCAAAGGTTGCTAAGGAATTAGGTTCAATTGTAATAGGCACAGTCACAATGCCATTTAAGATAGAAAGAGCAAGAGTTGACAAAGCAGAGTTTGGTTTGCAGCAATTAAGGGAAGTGTCTGATACTGTTATAGTTATTGATAACAACCGCTTAGTTGAGATTGCAGGGAACCTTCCAGTACAGCAGGCATTTGCAGTTGCAAATGAATTGATTTCAACAATGATAAAAGGAATTGTTGAGACAATAGCTGTTCCTTCACTTGTTAACCTTGACTATGCTGATGTAAAGGCAATCATGACAAATGGAGATGTTGCAGCAATAGGTGTTGGCTCTTCTGGTACAAACAACAGAGTTGAAGAAGCAGTGCATGGCGCATTAAACAATCCTTTATTAGACATAAGCTACAAAGGAGCTACAGGTGCATTAATCCACATATCAGGAGGCCCTGACATGACTCTTGATGAGGTTACAAGAGTTGGAGAGCTTGTAACAGAATCAATGGACCCGGATGCAAATGTTATCTGGGGAGCAAGAATAAGCGAGGAAATGAGAGGAAAACTCACTGTTATGACAATTATGACAGGCGTTAAATCCCCATGGATACTTGGAAAAGGACGCGAGAGAGAAACAACTGTCGAGATGCAGGAGATCAATGATGAGCTTGGCATAGAGATAGTGCAATAATGATCACCTTTTAGGTGTTGTTTTCTTTGCCTTCATTTTTAATCACCCCCAATCTTTAAGAATTGAAGGCAAGATTTTTTCTTCATTGCAGTAATGCAATGAAGTTTTTATTTTTTAAAATCAAGAAATAATTTCTTTCAGCTCTTTTTCGTATTCAAGTTTTAATTTGTGCTTATTGAAAAACCTGCATATATTCTTTACATCCCTTTCAATTAGTTCAGATGCACCTGGGCTTTTAACAGGTATTGAATGCGATAAGTCAATGAAAATAGGGTTGTCATTAAGATTAAGGATATTAAATTCTGAAAGGTCGCCGTGAACAAAACCAGATTTATAGAAATTTCTTACATAATCTTTAATCTTATTATAGCATTTTTTTAAATTGGTTGGAACAGCATCTTTAAGCTTTGGAGCAGCTTCCTTATTTCCAATGAATTCCATAACAAGGATATTATTCAAAAAAGTTATAGGCTTTGGGACTTTTACATCGGCTTCTCTTGCCCTGAAAAGGTTTCTGTATTCCCTCTGCGCCCATGCAAATATAATCTTTCTTCTTTGCTTTTTCAGGCCCAAAAACCGTGGATCATTCCTTATATACTTATACATTTGGTTAAAATCACATGTTTCCAGCCTGTAAATTTTTAGTACAACCTTTCCATCTTTGCCTTTGGCAGAAAAAACATTAGATTCCTTGCCAATAGATATAGGGCTGAGAGAACCCTCTTCAAAAAAACCATGCGAGGAAAGCTCAAAAAGATTGCGAATAGTGAAGTTATCAAATACATTTCCATAGGTTTTGAATTTCTCTTTTGTTGTCTTGGCCATGCAACTAAAAATCATTAATGGCTTTATATAGTTGTTGTTATGTTAGTCTCCCATTAGCTGATATTCGAAATTTTAGAAGATCTGAGGTACTCATATTATTATTCTTTGCATAAATTGATGTGTGTGAATCCCAGACTGCCTTGTCATAAGCTTTTTTAGCACTTGGAAAATCTCTTAGAAAATCATTATTAAAATTTTTATCATGTTCATACGAAAATATTTTCCATGCCTTGTTTTTTATAGCTTCTATATTGATTATAATGTCTGTATACCCCCATCTGTTATCAAATACAGAAAGGTGATTTTCACTACTTATACTTGCAGGCATTATATTGAATGATTTTTCATCAAGGTAGTATTTTCCATTCTTCATTATCCAATTAAAAGCCTGCAAATGAGCACCACGACCAACACTACCAAAACTTCCTTTTTCTCTAGACCAGTCAAACCTATTAATTGGATTGAACTGTGGCCATTTTTTCCATAATTCTTCTCTTGAATTGGATTTTTCCACCTCATATATCCTTATAATTGGTTTAATTTCCATGTCATAGGTATATACTGGCTGTCCATTAAATAGATTATCTTGTGTATAACATTCTTCTGAATATATTTTAGTAACAATACCTTCATCTCCAATAGGGTAATGAAACACTTCTTTAAAAATATCATTAATTTTTAGAGGTTCAAGAGAATTTCCTTCAATTCTCTTAGGCTCCTTAATAATATTTTTCTCATGGACAATGACTTTTGCCTCAAGAGTATCATAATCAATTATATACTCAGGTGATTCTATTTCTAATCCATTCTCATCTTTTTTAGATTTTCTAAATCTTCTAAACTCTTTAGACCAATTTAAATGCAATAAAGATGTCAATCCTTCTAATCCCATGTGTAAATCAGAATCTCCTCCCCCATAAATCTCCCAAGGATCAGAATTTTTAAAGATATGATTAGGCGAAGCTTTAACCTTGTCCATTAATTTACTTATTTCTTCTCTTGTTTTGCCAGGATTCATATAAAGAATTGCTGGCAAGATAAGATCTCCATTTGGATAACCCATTTTCCCCCAAAACAAATGGTTTCTTTAATTATAAAAATCTTTTGCATAAATTTTAAAACTTTTAATCAAAAACCATAAAAAACC
>CAYWLA010000073.1:0-6481 GCA_964458955.1 uncultured Methanosarcinales archaeon | reverse complement strand
AAGCTATTACTTTTCCTTTCAAATTATTTGGGTCTCCTTGTTCTAAATCTATCATGTTTAGGTTTAAGAATAAATTATTTATAAATCTTTTGTTTATGTCACTACTAAAAAGATGTCAAGTTATATACAAATCCTTAAAAATAAAATAGTAAGAAATAAAAGCAAATGGCATAGTTTAAGCAGTTTTTAAGGCTGTGCCTTGGAATAAGGCTTGTTGCTTCAACAAAAGATGGTGTAAAAGAGATTTAAAGCCTTGCGAAAGGCTTAAATAATTGTTTTACTTTAACATATATTGGTGGAGCAACTTAGAATAAGTAGTAGTAATATTATTGAATGAATGGATCTTCGGAGAAGTTCAATTCTAAGCTCGTACACCATTTTCTTTTTCTTTAATTAGCTTATATAACTCAGCAACTTTTTCTCAATATCTATCACTTTTTCTTCACTAATACCAAAGACAGGATTCTGATAAGTTAGCCACCTAATCTTCTTTTCGATAAGACTTTCTTTAGCTAATTTATGTTCATTGTATTTAACAATATGTTTTAATTGTCCTTTCAATTTTAAAATTTTTTTCAAATCATACCCCTCACAAAAAAGTTCTATAATCTTATCTTCACTTAAATTAGAACACTTAACACAGGAAATTACAAGCTGAGCAATATCACGTGATTTTATTAATTCCGGGCTATGTTTTTTATTAGGGGTAAATTCATAATCACTTATTACTATTTCACCACCCTTTCCTTTTTTTGGAACAATTCCAACATTTCCCAACCAAGAATCAACCATATAAACACCAACATTATGTACTTCTGAAAGGCGTCTGGCAGTTTCCTTAATTATATGGCTTGTTTTATCTTTATTATCGTCTTTTACAGCATTTGCAACATTCACAGTATTAGGGATATATTTAGTCAGGAAAACCCTTTCTTTCAGATATTCATTAAATTCCATTAGATTTTGTCTTGATTCAAATGTAGGTATCCCATTTTCTTTAAGTTTTTCATGCATTTCACATTCCCTTTTAATTGAATCTCTTATATACTGTCTTGGTACTGCACTTTCATTCCAGCAATATTCCCTTATGGCCCTCAGGTTTCTTCTGATATCCCCACCAAGAGTTGGAATCTTTATATTCAGAATTTCATCATTATATTTAACTAATAGCCTATAATTCATATATTGATTTCCTTCTGGATTAGCCCCATGCAAAGAAAGTCCAAAATACTTGATTTCACTATTTATTATTTTAACTAGTTCACTTTGACTATTAGCTTTTGGAATTTTATTATTAATATTATAATCTTTGGACATTCTTAATACCTCTTATTTGATTTATTTTAAGTATAACATAATAAGTAATACTACTATATAAATCTTTTGTTTTGTTGTTACTAATAAGTTATAACTTTATATATATCAAAAGCCAAGGGACCTAAATTAACTATTCATAGAAAGAAATAAATAAACAAGCCATTATTTAGGGCATATGATAAAATTTCTTGCTCGGTTATTTGGTGCAAAAGAAGAATTAAAACAGCTGAAGAAAAGTGAGATAGAGAGCTATATTAAAAAACAGTTTGATAAAGACAGTATAAATTCTCTTTTAAAAGAATTCTCAGGAAGAATTGATGAAATTTCAGAAACCATAAAAGAAAGATGCGATGAACTTGAAAAAGCCGAGTTGCAAAATAAAAACATTCCTCCAAGGGCAATAACAATAATGGATGGAAACAGAAAGGCTTACATACACAAAACAATGCATTTTACAGGCAAAATAAGGGAAATTTTAAGTGAAGTCCAAACATTAACTGATTCTGATGTTATAATTGATAATATTTCAAAAATAAATGAGATGCTCGATGAATACAACAAAACAACTCAAAAGCCTTATTACATTCTGCAGGAATTTTTCGCAAATGAGTCACATAAGGTAGCCTCAGGTATAAAGGAAATAAGTGATTTAATACAGCAATTCAGGGACAGCTTGAAAAAATCAGATGCGCATAAATTCCAGGAAATTCTTAATTTGCTTAACAAGGCAAGGAACAGGAAAGAAAAGAAAAAAGAGCTAGAGAACCAGAAAAAAGAGATTGAGAAAAATCTTAGTGAAGAGGAAAAGAATATTTTAATCTTGAAACATGAAATAAAAAAAATAAAGGAATCATCAGAGTTTAATGAGCTGGCAAAGCTTAATGATAAGCTAAAAACAGAAAAGGATGAGCAGAATAAGCTTTCTGATGAAATTTACTATAAGCTTGCCCCATTGTCAAGGGCACTTAGAAAGTATGCCAAAATCTCTTTTGATGAAAAAAGCGTAGAGATGATTGTTTTTGACCCATTTAAAGCAATAGCCATGATTAAAACTGAAGCATTAAGCAATGTCTTTTCAAGTCTTACCAAAAGTATTAAAGAGAAAAAAATTGCCCTTAAGAATAATGTTCAAAAAAAGAATTTATTAATACTAAATGAGCTTAATCCTGAATTTTTAAGGGATATGCAAACAAAAATTAAAACGCAAATGGAGAATATTAAAAATCTTTCAATAGAAATTGAAAGAAACACATTGTGGTCAAAGATTGAGGAATTGAACAAAGAAACAGAAAAAAAGCAGCAGCACATTTCCAATATAAACAGGGAAATACTAAACACTGAGCATGAAATAAGCAAAATCACGACAGATGATGTTGATAAAAAAATAATAGATATTCTAAAATCATTAAATATAGAATTAGTAGAATAAAATTGATTATTTCAAAGGTTTTAATTTTGATGTTTTATATAATTCTGTTTTAAAGCCTTTTTCAAACTTGATAATCTTGGGATTTAAACCTCTTTTCTTTAGTATTATTTTTAAATTATTAGTAAAAAAACCCTGATCATATCCTAAACAGATAATATCAGGTCTTATTTCTTCTATAATTTTATATTTATCTTCTTCATAACCTAAAAAAGCATTATCAACATAATCTAAATTTTGTATTTTAGCAAGCCTTTTCAGTTCATTATTAAAAGGATATTTTCCCTTAATCTGTTTTACTGTTGAATCTCTTGCAACAACTACATTAAGTACATTGCTATGCTTTCTTGCTTCCCTTAAGTAAAATTCATGACCTTTATGAAATATATCAAATGTTCCAAAAGTAAGCACTTTTTTTGTTTTATCCATCTTATTATAAAACAGTTTGCTCAGATATTTAAATATTTTGAGTTGTAACTTAGATAGTTTTATTAATATTTGATTTATTCTTAAAAATATGAAACTAATATTAACAAGGCACGGGGAAACAGTTGAAAACCAGAAGAAGATTATGCAAGGACATCTTCCTGGACATTTATCCAAACTTGGTATTGAACAGGCAAAAAAGCTTGCCTTGAGATTAAAAAAGGAGGATATTAGTGCAATCTACTCAAGTGATTTGAAAAGAGCTGCAGACACGGCAAAAGAGATTGCAAAATATCATAAAGATATACCAATTAATTTTGTTCAGGAGTTAAGAGAGACTGATCTTGGAAGCTTGACTGGCAAATGCAGCAGAGATATTAATTTTGATTACCGTCCAGATGATATAGAAAGTACAGCCAGCATGCAGAAGAGGGCTAAAAAGTTATTAGACAAGGTGTATAATAAACATCCTGATAAAACAGTGCTTTTTGTAGGGCATAATGGAATCAATAAGGCATTAATTAGTGTTATTCTGAATAAGTCTGCTGACCAAATAGAAGAAATTAAGAATCAGTTCAATACATCTGTCAACATTTTTGAGATAAGAGAAGATAAGAAACATATTGTGCATTTAATGAACTGTGTTAAGCATCTGGAGTAATTCTTTATTTATCAGCGAAAACTATATAAATAATACAAAAACCCTTGAGATAAGTGCCTCTGTAGCTTAGCAGGTAGAGCGTGCGGCTGTTATCCTCACTTCGTTCGGGACTTCCCAAACGTGGTTTGGTAAGTAACCGCAAGGTCACCAGTTCGAGTCTGGTCAGAGGCGTTTTGGTTTGGGCCCGTAGCTTAGTCTGGTGGAGTGCTCGACTGATACATTGGTCTCAGGAACATCCTGGCCATTGAAAGAAATCGAGTGGTCCGGAGTTCAAATCTCCGCGGGCCCATTTTCAACAAATCTTTTAAAGAAAAGCTTCTTCTTGGTTTTCATGAAAGAGATTGAAATATCAAGGCCGACTGACAGCCATGTAATTAATCTTGCAATTGATACTATAAAAAGAGATAAGCAGGCCATTGTTTTTGTGAACACAAAAAGCTCTGCTGAGAAAACAGCTGAAGATATTTCAAAGCAGATAAAAAAGCAGGATGAAAAGCTTGATGAGCTTTCTGAGCAGGTATTGAAAGCGCTTGCGAGGCCTACAAAGCAATGCGAACGTCTTTCAAGATGCGTAAAAAAAGGAATTGCATTTCATCATGCAGGGCTTGTTGCAAAGCAGCGGGAAATTATAGAAGATTCATTTAGGCACGGAACAATAAAAATAATATGCTCTACTCCTACATTAGCTTTAGGTGTTGACCTTCCTGCATTCAGAGTTATTATAAAGGATTTGAAGAGATATGGCGGGCCTTATGGAATGGCATGGATTCCTGTTCTGGAATATTTGCAGCAGTCTGGACGTGCAGGGCGCCCAAAATTTGACACATACGGCGAATCAATTGCAATTGCATCAACAGAAAAGGAAAAAGATGCAATATATGAAAATTATATTTTGGGAGAACCCGAGGAAATATATTCAAAGCTTGCTGTAGAGCCGGTTTTAAGGACTTACTTATTATCCCTTATTGCAACAGAGTTTGTGAAAAACAAAAAAGAGATAATAAGCTTTTTTGAAAAGACATTCTGGGCCCACCAGTATGAGGACATGAGGCATCTTGAGGGCACAATAACAAGAATGCTGGGGCTTCTTGAACAGTGGAAATTTATAGAAACAAGCGATAAGGATGATTTTGTTTCAGGGGATGAAACACTGAATGATGATGTAAGCGCAACAATTCTGGGAAAGCGGGTTGCAGAGCTTTATATTGACCCCCTTACAGCTAATTTTATAATAGAATGTCTGAAAAAAGTTAATAATAATACAAATGCTTTCTCATTTCTCCAGATGGTTTCTCATACAATTGAGATGAGACCATTATTAAGGGCAAGAGTAAAGGAGATTGAGGAAATAGAGGAAAAGCTTGCTGGATATAATGATAGCCTGCTTGAGAAAGAGCCGGCAATGTTTGACTATGAGTATAGTGAATTCATAAACTCAATAAAAACTGCTTTGTTTTTTAAGGACTGGATTGAGGAAAAGGATGAGGAATTTCTTTTAGAGCAGTACAAGGTAAGGCCTGGAGAAACAAGGGTAAAGCTTGGCAATGCTGACTGGCTGCTTTATGCTGCAGAGGAATTAAGCAGGATTTTAAAGATGCAGAGAATCATTAAAGAGATTACAAAGCTAAGGTTAAGGGTAAAGTATGGAGTTAAAGAAGAGCTTTTGACTTTGTTAAAACTGAAGAATATTGGCCGTGTAAGGGCAAGAAAACTTTTCTTCAATAAAATAAGAGATATTGGAGATGTAAAGAAAGCAGAGCTTGGCAATTTAATACAAATCCTCGGCAGGAATATTGCCCTTGATGTCAAAGAGCAGGTCGGCCAGAGCTTTAAGAATATTAAGGTTAAGGAGAATAAAAGGAAAGGCCAGATCAGTTTGAATGATTATTAGTATAATAATTTTTAAAAGATTTAATGACTTCTCTTATAACTTCAGGATAAACTTTTTCAGGTAATAAGAACTCATTATCCTGATGATATTTACCCTCATTTAAAGTACTTTTTAATTCTTTTATTCCTTCTGGTAGTATGTTTCCGCTCCTTATCTCATCTTTAATATAACTATTAGCAAAAATATTAGCACAATTTCTAGATAACCCCGCACCAAAATCAAGAACGCCCCTGATCCATAAAACATTACTTCCTAAATCAAGAAGTGGCTGATTTAATTCTTTTGCATATTGACATCCCTTAACTCCAGCAACAATTTGGACTATTCCTAAACCATAATTTATGAGAATTCCTTTGTTATCTATACAGAAATTACGGGCACTATTATAAGCCCCAGTAACAATATCATTTATATGCTTTTTATTTTTATTCTCAGCAGGAGCCATCTTATTTTTATTTATATGTTTTTGATTATATAAACTTTTTGTTTATTTTGATATAATAATGGAAAGTTTTAAGAAATAAGAGATAAAACTTGATTGTAGGCCCCAATTGTCTAGTGGATAGGATTTAACCCTGCGGTATTGTTCAATGCTGAAAGGTTAAGGCCCGGGTTCGATCCCCGGTTGGGGCATTTAACAGAAAATAAACAAGAAATAAATTACATACCCGCTTACTTTTTTATTCAATCTATTTAAAGATTTCTAATCAGCAAAATATTCTTTATAATACTCATTATAAAGTAACTAAAGAAATATAAA
>CAYWLA010000072.1:2718-6522 GCA_964458955.1 uncultured Methanosarcinales archaeon | reverse complement strand
GATTTTAGTAGAAACTTATTTATATTAATAGCTGCCTTTAAATATAAAATGCTAGTCGGTGTTGTTGGAAAGGCAAATGTTGGAAAGAGCACGTTTTTTAAGGCCCTTACATTGGCAAATGTTCAGATAGAAAATTATCCCTTTGCCACTATCAAGCCAAATCATGGAATGGGTTATGTAAGGATTGAATGTGCTGATAAATTCTTTAATGTGCAGTGCAATCCAAGAGAAGGGTATTGCATAAAACACAACAGGTTTGTTCCTGTTGACTTGATTGATGTTGCTGGTTTAGTTCCAGGAGCTTATGAAGGAAAAGGAATGGGAAACCAGTTTCTTGATGATTTAAGGCAGGCAGATATTTTAATCCACGTGGTTGATGCATCTGGCGGAACAAATGAGCTTGGAGAGCCTATAACACCTGGCTCATATGACCCATGCAATGATATAAGGTTTCTTGAAATTGAGCTGGATATGTGGTATTTGAGGCTGATAAAAAAAGGGTGGGACAGGTTTGCAAGAGCAGTCCAGCAGGAGAAAGACCATAAGGAAAGAATTGTAAAAGATATTACAAAGCATCTCAGCGGGCTTAAAGTAAATGAAGAAATGGTTGAAGAGGTTTTAAGCAAACTTGATTTAGACAGAAACAATATATACACCTGGAGCGAAGAGGATTTAAAAAAAATAGCAATAGAGCTTAGAAAGAAAACAAAAAAAATGATTATTGCTGCAAATAAGATTGATGTGCCTGTTGCAAAAGAAAACTTTGAAAAGATGAAAAAAGAATTCCCTTCCTATTTAATTGTCAGCTGCAGTGCAGAGTCAGAGCTTGCATTAAAAGAGGCATCAAAAAATGGCCTGATTGAATATACCCCTGGAGATAATGACTTTAAAATTTTAGAACCAGACAAGCTTAATGAAAAGCAGAAAAATGCGCTTAATTTTATAAAGAAAAACATTCTTGATGTTTTTGATAATACTGGTGTCCAGCAGGTTATAAACTTAGCTGTATTTGATTTATTAAAATATATTGCAATATTTCCTGGCGGAATAAATAAACTTGCTGATTCAGATGGAAATATTTTGCCAGATTGTTTTTTAATGCCTCCAGGAACAACTGCACTTGATTTTGCTTACAGGCTTCACACAGACTTTGGAAATAATTTTATAAAAGCAATTAATGTGAAAAAAAGAATAGCAATCGGGAAAGAACACCCTCTAGAAAATAGGGATGTTGTTGAGATTATAAGCGGCAAATAATCCGAAAGAATTATAAACAAAAGAAAGTATTTAAGGCTTAGAGGTGATGATTTGGCAGATTTAAATGAATTTAAATTTAAAGAAGAAAAAGCAGAGGATGCTCATCGCCAGAACAATATTCCAACAGGATATCCAGTACCATTAAAGAGGTATTGGTTAAGCCTTGAATCACCTAACCAATCAATTGAAGAATTTTATTTCTGGGTAGTCAATCTCTTAAGGAATGATTTAGGCTATAATGATGTTGAAAAATTAATGGATATCTTTGCAGCATCACAGCATTCTGCATTCTTTGGTGTTGCAATGCAGCGAACTGGAAGTTACCAAGATAAAGTTTCACAATTCCTTGCAACAATAGGCAAGATGGTAAAGGAATTATTCCAGCTTGTGAGGGAAATAAGGATCCTTGACGAAAGGTTAGGGTATTATAAAGACAGTTATGATACGAGCAGCAAAAGCAAGGAAAGCGCTGAAATAACATTAAAAGGCATATGGATTGATATGGTTGAAGGCGGAGCTAAAAGCCCGGCATCTGTTTATGGCATGGCTCGTGAATTGGAATTTACTGTTTTGCCAGACCTTTTTTTTAGCACGCACCCAGCGACAAGCAAGGATGTTGATGATGTAGTCAATAAGCTTGAATTTAACAAGAAAGTAAAAGAAGTTTTGAAAAGAAAATTAAGGGCATTTTTGGAATGGAAAGAGAACACTTACAAAGAGCTGAAAACAAGAAGAAAGTTCACACTGAGATTTCTAAGGCAGCATTATGACGCAATAAAGATGTATATGAGCTGGGTAAAGCCATATCTTAAATACATCAGGATGCTGCGCTCATCTGAAAAAAAGATGGACAGCCCTGATCTTATAGGCGCTTTTGAGGGCTCAATGATTGAAATTGAAATTCTTGCAAAGAAATCTCCATTTAATGATGTAACCGGAAAAACAGAAAATGCTACATATAAAGCATGCATCTTAGCAAACTTTAATTATAGGACAACACCTGATATGAAATTTGTAAGTGAGGGTTATCAAAGGGGGCCAACCCATATAGGACGGGTTGATATAAAACTTAGGTCATATGCCTGGTCTGAAAAAGAGATTGAAAATTACAAAACATATCGCGCTAAGGAAGATATGGAGCTTCTTGGAGAGCTTGACCCTTCAATCTCAGCAGCAATGGAAGCCCTTGGCGAAGAGTTTGAAATTTATCTGAGAGAAGCTGGAGAAGAGCTTAACAAAAAAGAAGAAAAGCCAAAAAAACAGGATTCAATATTTGAGCCTTTTACTTCCATATTCAATGGATTTAAAGAAATAGGCACAGCATTTACAGGAACAAAAAGTTCTGCATCTGATAAATCAAGCTTGTCCAAATTTGAGGAAGATAAGGAAAAGAGAGCAGCTGGCAGTGAAGCAACATTAGCCATGTGGTTGATTTATAAGAACTTCAGAAAAGCCCATGGCATGATGGCCTGGTAATCAGTATGGTAACAAGATTAAATGAAATAAAAAAACTATCTCCTGAAGAGAGAATCAAAAGATTGAAAAAGATTGAAGAAGAAAACAAGAAAGAGATCAATGAAGCAGAAAAGATTATCAATGATTCTATGCAGGAAATTGATATTAAAGAGAAAATAAAAGATCTGCCAATTCCCCAAATAAAGGCAGTTGACATAGAAAGCCTTTTTTCTCCAGAGGAGAAAGAAGTTTTTGCAGTAAAAAGATACAAAGATTTAGTGATTAGGCATGCTGAAGAAGAAAAAGCTGAAATTCCTTTAGAGGAAACAGTTAAGCAAGAAGAACCAAGAGCAACAAAAGAAGAATTAGCAGCGCATATACAATATCATGTATTGGCTGATGAGTTAAGAAGGGAGCCAACAGAAAATGTTGTGCAGGAATTAGAGAATATATATCATCAGGTAAGAGAAGGCACAGGGATTACAGGAGAGCAGATGACAAGGGCGTATGCTGCAAATATTGTTGCAAGAGAAAGGCAAGAAAATATTGAAAGAGGCACTTATGGAAGACTTGATGAACAAGTATCCAACCAGCTGGATATAGCAAGGCAAATATTTAAATCAATACAGGATAAATACAAATTAAGGTAAAAATGATTTATGGGTATAACAGTCCAATGGACAGGAATTATGATGTAAAGAATGGTGAGCCAGAAGAAAAAATCCTTGGTGTAAAAGACATAGGATTAGCAATGGCAATGGGCATTGGAGCAAGGAACATACCAGAGATTGCAAGCAAGATACGGTCAGGAGCAGGCAGTCTTGAAATACAGTTTATGGGTGCTGGCCGAGGCTCACAACAAGGTGAAACACCTGGGATGTTTGGAAAATACCACAGGCAGGCTTTAAGGGAATTAAGCAAGGTAAGTGATGTTAGCCTGACAACCCATGCTTCAGTTGGGATTCCTGGGCTTGCTGGCCAGGATCAGCAGGGAAATTTTAGTGACGAGCAAAGGCGCATGGCTTTGGATGAAGTTAACAGGGCAATTGAGTTTGCAGCAGACACTGCGCTTGGCGGCTCTGTTGTTATACA
>CAYWLA010000072.1:0-2618 GCA_964458955.1 uncultured Methanosarcinales archaeon | reverse complement strand
AATGTAATAAGTGCCAAGAAGTATGCTCTTGAAAAAAGCTTTAATGGATATGCTTTAAGCGGCATGCATGCCATGGAAGAAACAAAGAAAAAGAACCTTGAAAAGCCGCTTTTCATAACAATGGAAAATATTTTCCCAGAAAGCTATGGTGGGCATCCAGAGGAGCTTAAAAAGCTGGTTCTTGAAAGCAGGAAGAAAATGGCAGAAATGCTTATGGAAAAAAAAGGCAAGTCTGAATCAGAGGCAAAACAGCTTGCAGAAACGCATATTAAAGCAACGCTTGATTTTGGCCACATGAATTTATGGAGAAAATATTTCCATGGCAATGATAAGGAATTTGATAAATGGATATTGAATCAGACAGAAGATTTGGCAAAATCAAAAATTATTGGAAATGTCCATCTGGCAGATAATTTTGGATATCAGGATGAGCACCTTGCTCCTGGGCAGGGAAATGCCCCTATAAAGGAAATGATTAAGATATTAAAAAAACATGGCTATAATGGGGCATATACTGTTGAGTGCGGCTCATCTGCCACAACAGATGCATCTTATTTTCATGGGATGATGAAAACATGGGAATACCTTGGCTCTCCTGTTTATTCAATGGGTGCTGCACGCGACGGACTTCCTCCAGCGCAATGGCAAAATATTCAGCATTCATATTTTGGGCAAACTTATCCTCCATCTTTTGTGTTTGGGGCATATTCCCCTTCAAATGAATGGACGCTGTGGAGCAATGTTCCAATGGAATAAATTACCAAATAAAGTTTAATATTTAAAAATCAAAAAGTTTAATAAATAAAGGTGTTTAATTTTAAAAAAAGAGGTGTTATAATGAAATTCAGCTTAAAGAAGCAAAAGGTTGGTGTTGCTAACTACAAAAAAGAGGATTTTGATATTGCCTATGAATTCTCAAAAAAAGCATATGAAGAAATGAAAGATTTGATAAAAGCAACAGTTTTGTTTGGAAGCTCTGCAAGGAAAACAACCAGCCAGGGAGACATTGATGTTCTTGTTATTATAGATGATTTAACAGTCAGGCTTACTCCAGAGCTTACTGAGGCATACACCTTAATAACTGAAAAGCTTATTACAGAGATTTCTCCAATGCTCCATATAACAACATTAAAGCTTACTGCTTTCTGGGAATATGTCAGAGCAGGAGATCCTATTATAATAAATATGTTAAGAGAAGGCATTGCACTGCTTGACACAGGATTTTTTGAGCCAATACAATTTTTGCTAAAGCAGGGCAGGATAAGGCCAACCCACGAAAGCGTATGGAGTTATTTTGCAAAAGCACCATCAACTTTATATAATTCAAAGTGGCATCTCCTGCAGGCTACAATTGATCTGTATTGGGCTGTTATTGACGCAGCACACTCTGCGCTTATGAAGCTTGGCGAGATTCCGACAAGCCCTGAGCATGTGGCAGATATGATGCAGATACATATGGTAAACAAGGGCCTTATTGATAAAAAGTATGCAGATACAATGAGGAAGTTCTACACACTGTCCAAAAATATAAACCACAGGGAGATAAAAGAGATTTCTGGCAGGGATTATGACGCTTATTATAAAGAAGCACAGGACTTTGTCTATAAAGTAAGAGAGTTTATTGAGGATAAATAATTAAATATTTAAACAAGATAACTTGTAAAAAGCTTATGAATTTTAATAAAGAAAAAAAAGATTGTTTAAATAGAATTGATAAATCAAAAAAGGGTTTGATAGACAAGAAGATAAAACAATTAGTTGATTTGATTAATTCATTAAAAGATTACTATACTACTTCTTCATGCTCTGGCAGAATACTTTTGATAATAATACCAAAATCAGGAAAAAAATGCGATGTTGATTTCTTATTAGCAAGCCATGATAAAGTTAGCTTTAAAGAAATTAAAGCATGTTTAGAAAATATTCCAAAGCAGGATTTGTGGTTCAGGCAGGAGTCAATGATACTGCATGTTGCATGCAGAACAATTGAGGATGCCCAGAAAATTCTTGATTTAAGCACCTTGGCTGGATTTAAGCATTCTGGCATAATAACAACAAGAAAGAAGATTGTTGTTGAGATAATCGGTTCAGATCAGTTTGACACAATAATTGCAAAGCATGGAAAGGTTTTTGTCAGTGATGAGCATTTAAGACTGCTTGTTGATGAAGCAAATAAAAAGCTTGAAATAAACAGCAGAAAAATAAAGAGATTCTATAATTTGGTTAAGGACATTAAAGATTAAATGGCTCGGTTTTTTTGAAAGAGTGAATTAAAATGCCTGCAAGAAATACTGATGCTGTTACTATGAGGCCTTTTGTATCTATTTGTGAAAAATTGTTCTGTAGATTGTTTTGTTTTACTACATTGCTGTTAATTTTAAATAAAGAATTATTTTCTGAGGTGTTGTTTTCATTTTTGTTGTTGTTTTTATCTGTAATGTTAAGTTCAGGTTTTTGAACAGATAAATTAATAAGGTAATTATTTAGTTCTATTGCCTTATCTGCCACAACAAGTTCTGTCCTGATTGCAATAGCAGGACTAAGGCTTATCTGGCTGGTTTTAGAATCTATTTGTTTAATGTAAATATTTGTATTGTATGTTTTAGAATTAATATTTT
>CAYWLA010000071.1:0-6536 GCA_964458955.1 uncultured Methanosarcinales archaeon | reverse complement strand
CTCTTTCCTGCTCTTTTTTGTTTTATTCATTCTTTTTCTTTAATTGCCTTTTTGGCAGGCTAACACAAAGTTTTGATTTTATTTGCCTATAACCTCCCAGTGCCCTCCCTTATCAGGACCAATCCTTTTCAATAAACCTTTTTTCTTTAGGTTGCTTATATGGAATTTTATACCATTCTCACTAACCCCTATTATTGAAGCTAATTCCTTTCTCGTTATAGCTGGATTTTCTTTTATTGTTTCCAAGATTTTCTGGGTAGTTTTCTGGGTAGTTTTCTGGGTAGTTTTTCTTAACCAGTCCTTCTCATTAATTTGAGAGTAAACAACTGCTTTAGTTTCAATCTCATGGAGAATATAGTTTAAGTCCTTGTTCCCATTCTTTTTTAACATAAATCTTACATTCACAATCCCAGAGCCATATTTCTCAATGAACCCAATGTCATACATATATTGAGACAAAATTGGATTAACTGGCTTATGTGAAGGGTTTTTGGGAGTAACACCCTCTGGGAAGGTTCCAGGGTTGATTATTTCAACCCTGTCATCAAAGATAAATGCCCTTACATCTGCAGTTGTTTCATAGTCCCTATGAATAAGAGCATTTATTACAAGCTCCCTTAAAGCTTTAATTGGTATGTCAAACTTGTCTTCTCTTTGAAAGCTTTTTTCAGTTCTAAGCCCCATAAAATTAATATGCTCCTTAAAAAACATTTCAGCTTGATCAATCATCTCCCATAATGTTCCTTCGCAATCTTTTCTATCTAAAATAGGTCCATATATTTTTTTCCCCTTTATTCTTGATAATCTTAACTGGGCATTTGATATTTTAAATAAAGGATTTTTCCCAAAAAATAAGATTCCTGCATTAGTTGTATTATTTCCTTTAACTGCCTTAATATTCTTTAAAAACTGGTTAAATGAAATTTTTATTTGTTTAGGGATATTCCTGTGCTTCTCCCTTTGCTTAAGATACCATTTGACTTTTTCTTCATCAATATCCTGCAAACTTGCTTCCTCACAAACCTGCTCATCCCAATAGCTTTTTGTGCTTTTCTTTGCTAATTTCCTAATCTCTGAGGCAGACAATTTGTGGACAGATTTTCCAACCCTTCTGTATGCTTCGCCTCTAAAGAAAACTGGTTTTTCATTATGCTCATCAACCTCTATGGCTATAATGTTTTTGCCATCAGCTGTTTCAACTTTAATTTTAGGGTAAATTGGATTATCTGTATGCTGTTTGATGTAATTGGCAAGATCCTCCATTGTTTTCCTGCCTATTTGCACACCTTTAATTTCTCCTGAATCAGACACACCAACTAAAATTAAGCCTTTGTTAGTATTAGAAAAGGCAGAGACACATTCTCCAATCTCCTGCTTCAGGCTTAGAGATTCTTTAAACTCAACTCCCTGGCTTTCCCTTTTTTTTATTAATTTTTTTAATTCCATTTTTTAGACTTCATCATCCTCCAGCCTAAGCTTCAGCTTTTCAGCTATCTCAGAAACCTTTCTTGCCTCTCTTATCTTCTTCAGGGAATTATTATAAAAGCCAGAAACAGCTGGCTGGCTTATTTTCAGAATTTTGGCTATCTCTTGCTGTGTCAATCCCTTTTTCCTTAGTTTCAGAACCCCTATCTCTTTTTTTGTTAACATTCTATCCAAATGTTAGTATAATAATTATAAGTTATATTACATATATTTAAATCTTTCTATTTTGAATCTGATTAATATAATAAATATAAGTTATAATACATATATTTAAATCTTTCGATTTTGTGTCTTACTAATATAACTATTATAAGTTATACTATTTATATTTAAATCTTTCTATTTTTAACTAAAGAAATTTTGTTTTCTGGCTTTTTCAGGCTTATTTGTTGATAATCAACAAAAACATTTTTTCTGAATTTCTTTGTACTTTAGGAATATTTATATATCAATACATACATTGTAAGAATAAATACTATAAAATCCAAAACTATTTATATACTAATACATACATTGTAGGAATATTAGCTTATTGAAAAGAACCATGCAGAACAAAGAACTGAAAAAAAAGCTTTCAGAACTGAATAAAGATACTGATAAGTTTGAAATTCTGATACCCAGTGCTATTTTCTACGACAGGAGTGTAAGTGTTTTAGAGGCGCTTGTTGAATATTTAAAACAGGCTTACCGGCTTTCTTACCATAAGATAGCAGTTCTAACTAACAGGGACGAGAGAAACATCTGGACAATATACCGCAGAGCCGGCATAAAAAGATTAGAAAGGAAATTCATAGCTGAAAAAAGACCAAATTTCTTCATACCATTATCTGTTGTCAAGGATAGATCACTCTCAATCCTTGAGGTTCTTGTATCATACCTGAAGCAAAATACATGCTTCACAAATCATCAGATAGCCCTGCTGCTGAACAGAAGCGACAAGACCATCTGGACAGTCTATAGCAGGGCAAAAAAGAAAAATGCATAAAATAAATAAAAAGCAAATAGAGAAGCCAGTTAATATAAACAGAACTCTATTCAAAAACATAGCAGCTTATGCCATATTATTCTTCATACTTTTATCACTAACTGCCCCATTGATAAGCTCATTTATAACAAGCGGGACAGCATACAGCTCAAACCAGACAATCATATCAAGCGGAGGAACAAACATATCATCAGCAAGCTACAGGACAACAACTGCAATTGCACAAGTAGTAATAGGCAACATAAGCTCAGCTAATTACAAGACTTATTTAGGATTCTTCCATGCTCTTGGGGAAGTTAATGCTGCTCCAGCAATAGCTGATGTTAATATAACTCCTGCAAGCCCGTCAGCTAATGACCTGCTTGACTGCGGCTTTAATGTTACAGATGCAGATAATGATAATGTTGTGGCTAATGTAACATGGTACAGGAACAATACCTTATGGACCGGTGATGATGAAAACAACATAACAGTAACACTAAACACCTGGACCAACACAACTGCAGCAGGGGATATAGAGAGTGCTGATACAGAAAAGGGAGAGAGCTGGATATGCTCTGTGAATGCCTATGATAATACAGTATGGAGCGGCTGGACAAACAGCACCAGTGCAACTATCGGAAACACAGCGCCGGAAATAAACCTTACAAAACCAGAAAACGGAAATACAACAGTTCATGATAAGACTCCGGCATTTGAGTGGAATGCAGCTGATGCAGATAATGATACATTAAATTATACTATTTACATTTATAATTCCTCAGATCTTTCATATCTTGTTATAACAGCCAACACATCAGTGATGAACTACACACCAGCAGCAGAGCTGGAATTAGATATTCCATATTACTGGAAAGTTAAGGTTTATGACCAGACAACATATGTTAACAGCAGTGTCTGGAACTTTACAATAGAATCATACAAGGCAATAACCTTGGTTGATGACACATCAAGCTTTGGGACAATGAGCCTTGGAGAGATAAATGACACAATAAATAACAATCCAGCACCATTAAGAATAAGGAATGACGGCAATCTATTTGTTAACATAACTTTAAATGCAACTGCACTATGGTCAAGCAGTTCTGCATCACTTGGAACAAGCTACTACCAGTTCAGGGCAGATAATGTTACAGCTGAAATAGGGGCATTCAGCTGGTCTAGCTCAACAACAAGCTGGGCAAATATGCAGTCAAGCCAGACATCAATTATAAAAGAGCTAAACTATAACAATTCAATAGATGAAGCAGAGATAGAGCTAAGAGTAGAAGTGCCATTAGACGAACCTTCTGACTCAAAAACATCAACAATCACTGTTGAGACACAGTGAAACCAAAACATTTAAATAATACAATAATCATATAAAACTGTACTATGAAAGAAATAATCAAAACAATCTTAACTGAATGGAAAGAAAAAAACCTGCCAGAAATCTATGAAAGGGAAATAAACCTATTTGATTACTCTAAACTAACTGTTCCAAAAATCATAGTAATAACCGGATTCAGAAGGGTTGGAAAAACTTATATTGCATTACATCTGATAAAAAGGCTGTTAAAAGAAAAAACAAGAGAAAACATTATTTACCTTAATTTTGAGGATGAAAGGATTCCAGCAAAAACAGAATTTCTGACTCAGATTATTCCAACAGCAAAGCAGATATCTAAGGAAAAAATTGATTTCTTGTTTCTAGATGAGATACAAATTATTCCTAACTGGAGCAAATGGCTAAGAAGAATATATGATAATAATGATATAAAAATCTTTGTTTCTGGATCAAGTTCAAAAATGTCCAGCAATGAAATTCCAACAGAATTAAGAGGGAGATTTCTTGAAGTTAAGGTATTTCCCCTCTCATTTAAGGAATTTTTAAGATTTAAGGGCATAAAATTTGATATTAACACAGTAAGATACTCGGAAAACAGGAAAGCCGAATTATTAAATATCCTGAATGAATATATTGAATATGGCTCACTGCCGGAGATAGTCTTATCAGAAGATGGAAAAAAAGAAGAGATAGCTATTTCCTATTACCAAACAGTTGTAAGAAGGGATATAATAGAGAGGCACAATATAAAAAATGAAGAAGCATTGAAAGCATTGCTGAGATTAATGCTTAATTCAACAAAATATTCAGTAAGCAAGCTATACAATAACTTAAAAAGCCTGAATTATGGAATTGGCAAGACCACTCTCCAGCATTACTTGGGTTATATTGAAAATTCTTACTTCATGTTCACTGTTCCAATTTTCTCATACAAAATCAAGGACCAGATGCAGTATGCAAGAAAAAATTATTTTATAGATAATGTTTTTTTGACTAAGATTTCAACTAAATTTTCCAAGAATTATGGCAGGCTTTATGAGAATATTGTTGCTATTGAGCTTAAAAGAAGAAATAAGGATATATATTATTGGGAAAGTTCACTTCACGAAGAAGTTGATTTTGTTGTAAAAGAAGGCAACAGTGTTAAGCAGCTTATTCAGGTATGCTATAATCTCAGCGACTTTGAAACAAAAAAAAGAGAAATAAGAGCACTGCTTAAAGCAAGCAAAGAATTAAAATGCAGAAACCTTCTTATCATAACAGAAGATTACGAAAAAGAAGAAACAGTAGAATGGTTTGGTACAAAAGGGAAAATTAAGATGATTCCAATATGGAAATGGCTGCTTTGTTAGTCTTCCGAAAATAGAAAATGAAAAACATATTAAAAAAAATAATTCTAACCATAATACTTCTCATACTAGTAAAAAATGCAGCAGCATTAGGCATTGGTCCGGCTTATAAAAACATTAACTTTAGACCAGGGCTTAACCAGATAATAGCCCTTAATTTATACAACACAGATAATCAGGAATCAACATTAACAATAAGCTCTAGTGGAGACTTAACTGACTACATTAAGATAAAGAACAAATCCATCACACTGGCACAAAATGATTCTTTTAAAACAGTTTACTATGAAATTAATCTTCCAAAAATACTAAAGCCAGGAACCTATGAAGAAATTATAAAAGCAGCAGAAGCTCCAAAAAGTTTAACTAAAAGCGGGACAATAACAAGCTCTTTATCAGTAACACATAAGCTGACACTTAATGTTCCCCCCCATGGAAAATATGTGGATGCATCACTTGACATAAACAATACTAATTTTATAATTTCTCTAAAAAACATTGGTGGAAAAAACATATCTGCTGTAAATGCAGAAATAATAATTTATGAAAACAAGGAAAAAATTTTCAATATAACAACCAAAACCCTTTCCCTTGAGCCAGAAGAAAAAAGAGAGCTAAAAACAGCATGGAATACCAAAAAAATTGGAGAATATCATGTGGTTGTTATAATAAACTATGATGAATTCAAAACAAAAATAGAAAGAGACTTCAATATTGGAGAAATAAAAATAAGCATAGAAAAAATAGAGGTCAACAACTTTAAGCTTGGTGAAATAGCAAAAATAGAGCTTTATCTTGAGAGCAACTGGAATAAAATAATCAAAGATGTTTATGCAGATGTGATTATAAACAGAACTAATATCAAAACAGAATTAGCAGATATTGAACCAGGTAAAACAAAGATAATCCCTGCTTATTGGGATACTAAAAATCTTAATAAAGGAGCATATGATGCAAATGTAGTTGTTCATTATA
The DNA here is from genome assembly GCA_964458955.1 of uncultured Methanosarcinales archaeon. Lineage (GTDB taxonomy): Archaea > Nanobdellota > Nanobdellia > Woesearchaeales > CG1-02-33-12 > CG1-02-33-12. The sequence goes on along the minus strand of CAYWLA010000071.1, from coordinate 415 downwards.
AAAACAAAATATTTGAGAAATCATTTGAGATTTTGGTGTCTGAGGATAAGGTAGAAGTTAAACCTACTTTTAATACTAAATACATCCTGGTCTCATTATTAATTGTTTTGATTATAATTTCTGCTTTATATTATCAGAAGAAAATAAAGAAGAGTAGTTAAGATAGAGTATCTAAACCAAATATAAAGATTTAAATATAATCCTTATTTTTTTAGATAAATGCCTGATTTTAACAAGATTTCAAAGAAATGGAGAAAGCTCTGGGAAGAAAAAGATATATTCAAAGTATCTGAAGACCCAAAAAAGAAAAAATTTTATTGCCTCGAGATGTATCCATATCCCTCTGAAAAACTTCATGTTGGCCATCTAAGAAACTATTCCATTGGTGATGCTCTTGCAAGATTCAAGAGGATGA
>CAYWLA010000070.1:4880-6575 GCA_964458955.1 uncultured Methanosarcinales archaeon | reverse complement strand
GAAAGCTTTTTTGATAAAATATCAGAAGGCCTTGCATTCTGCGAAAAAGCAAAAGAGCAAAATGCTACTGTTATTACAGTTGGTTCTGGAACAAAACAGGAAGTTTATGTAATTGGCAAAGACGGAGAAGTAAGAAAAGCCTCAACTTGGGCCAAGATTGAGGGTGATGCAATACCACAAAAAGAAGGGGTGTTAATTCAAGAAGGAGGAGAAAAAATATTCTATACTTATGAAACAAAAGAACCATTAAACATAGATGAAAAAGGAAGTTATGTCTATAAAGGTGAAGCAAAAAAGTTTTATGAAAAAAGTGGTAATATTTATGTTTGTATTGGAGAAATATGTGATAAAGAAACTGAAGGAATTAATGTATTTAATAATAATATTGAAAGTGAAAAAACTCAATTTTATATTGATGATAATGGAAAAATCCAGCATTGGAATGATAAGGTTGATGAAAAAGTGTATAAACCTTTTACATCAGCAACTGATCTTTATGAAGATAATGATGGGAATATAAAAGTTTACAGTGATAAGACAAAGGAAAGTGACATAAAAAAAATACCTCCTATTGTCCAGTCAAATAGAGGCATTGAAGGAGCAGATAATTACATTCTTGACCCTACATCAGATATTATAAGGTCTGTGCAGGCCGTATGTTTGCCTGCTGTCTCTGGCTATCTTAACCTGTGGAAGCAGATTCTTGAAGCTGTAAAGCAGTGCTTTGAAACAATAATGATAACCGGCGAGGGAAGCGCTGGCGTCTGCAAGGCAGTGCTTACAACCTATGTCTGCGATATGATTTATGATGTCATAAGATGCACAGGAGAATCATTTACCCTTGGAGCAGATGATAAAGTCTCAGGAGGTATTGTAGGAGTGATGCAAAAGATATCAACTGCTGGAACAAATGTTTTGAGTTCTGTTGAAGGGAGATATGGACAGACAGGAATGTATAACACAATGTTTAATGAAAAAAAACTTATACACTCTGCATGCTTATTTGCATTTACAGGCGACTGGGGAGAGTTTGACCTAGATACAATGCTAAGCGCAGATATTGGCATGCCAACATTGGGAAGTGAAGGTTTCTTATACCCCACAACAAGAAGATTTATGGGCTCTAACCCGCTTGATTACGGGAGAACAACTTATATTTATCATATTGGCGCTGGTTTGATTGCAGGAGCAGACTTAAACTACAGGGTTTATCTGCAATGCTCAAATGACAATTCATGCTCAGAGGGAAGATGCGACTGCTTTTACAGGGGCAAGGAAGAGGTATATAATGTTGCATCAGGAAGTTTAAGTGCAGGCGATCTTTATACTGATGAGTTTTATATTGATATTCCTGATTCTCTTGTGAGGTATGACAAGGCAGTTATTGAATGGGATTGGACAGACAACAATGGCCAATCACAGACAACAACAAAGGTTCAGAAGATAGATGAGGCTGGTGAAGGAACACCTAGCGACTGCAAGCTTGACTCAAAAAGCGGAGAGTTCAGGTGCAAGTATATTATAGGCCAGTATGGTGATGCAAGGTTCATAGACATCTATCCTTTAGGCAATAAAAACCTAAAAAAAGAGCCATACTTGATTGGAGACACAATTGACTTTAATGTTGAGGTTGAGGTAATACCTCCTGATTCAGGAGATAAAATACCTAAATACCTTACATGGAAAATAACTGAC
>CAYWLA010000070.1:0-4780 GCA_964458955.1 uncultured Methanosarcinales archaeon | reverse complement strand
TTATGAATGCTGCGGTAAGTCAATAGACACAAAAGAATTTGAAATCATAATAGATTGCGACATAAAAGTGCAAGATGCAGAACAGCAGTGTGTAAAAAACACATTGATTAATGAAAAGTGCAAATGCGGTGAAGTTGAAGGAAACTATTGTGGAAGTACAATTGAAGGATGGACTATTTGCTGTGAAAACAGTAATGTCTGTAAAACAGGCATTAATGATACAGATGTAATTAAAGCGAAAAATGATAACGTGCTAGATAAGTTTATTAATGATTTGTGTAACAAGTAAAAAAATGAAATTTAAAAAAAACATTCTAATAAAAAGCCTTGCTGATTCCTACAAGGCCGTAAGGAAAAACCCTTCTTGCATTGTTATTCCATTTTTTATTGACCTTTTTTTCTTGTTTGTCTTCTTTATTGCTTATGATTTCTTTTTGGGAAGCATCATGAACAAAGTAATCTCATTGCTAATGCTTACCGGAGAATCATTGCAGGGCCTGACACAAACTGATATTACCCTAAACCTTTTATCTAACCAGCAGCAGATGAACTCGCTTATTATTAGCATTGGCTCTTGGATTTTTGGCCTCATTGTTTTATCATATACGCTGTATTGTATCTTTCAAGGGTTGGTTTGGTTTATTGCGCACAAAATACTTAAAGAAAAAACAAATTTCAAGGAATATATAAAAAGATTCTTTGCAGTAAATATTTTATGGTGTGTTTCATTTGTTATAATTGCCTATTTCTATGTCAGGGCAGTCATTTACACGCAAGTCCTGAGAAGCCCGTCAAATATACAGACAGTCAGCATATTTTCAATTATTTTGTTGATTATCCTTAGCTATTTTGCACTTATATCATATGTGCTAATCAAAAAATACAATTTTGTTGATTTAATAAAAAAATCATTTTCATTGGCAATTAAGGAATTTTCAACAATAGCCCCAATGTATGTCCTGCTTATTTTAGGCTTTGCTGTTATTGATATTTTGCTCAGGCTGTTATTTATGATAAGTACAACCTTTATGGTTATTGTCGGAATAATACTAATGTTCCCTTTTATAGCATATTCAAGGCTTGTAATTATTTCTGTTGTTGAAAATTTAACTAAAAAAAATAATTGAAAACAAAAACTTTTTATATACGCTAGTTTCTAGAAAAGTTATGGAAAAGCCAGAAACAATTGAAAAACAGTTATGCCCTATGTGCAGGACAAACAACATGACAATGATGGAAGAGGAAATTGAAATCCCTTTCTTTGGAAAAACATTTGTTTTCTCAATGACATGCTCAAACTGCAAGTACCATGTTGCAGATGTTGAAGCAGCTGAGCAGAAAGAGCCACTAAAGCAGACAATAGAAATAAGCTCTGAAGAAGATATGAAGATAAGAGTTATCAAGTCGTCTCAGGCAACAATAAAAATACCTCATGTCACAACAATTACTCCTGGACCTGCTTCAAATGGTTACATAACCAACATTGAAGGAATACTAAGAAGAGTAAAATACCAGGTTGAAACCCTTGCAGAGGATGCAGAAGATAATGATGAAAAGAAAAAAGCAAGAAAACTTTTGAAAAAGCTCAACAGGGTTATGTGGGGAGATGAAAAGCTCACCATCACAATTGAGGATCCTTCTGGTAATTCTGCGATAATATCTGACAAGACTCAGATATCTAAGCTAAAATAAGCTGTTCTTGTATCTCTTTTCAAATAGTAACATTTTTATATTTCAAATTTATTGTATTCTAATATGAAAGAAAAAATAAAGATAGGCATTATTGGAGGCTCAGGAGTATATGATCCAAGGTTATTGAAAAATGCTAAAAAAATAAAGGTACATACTCCTTTTGGCTTAACATCTGACTTAATAACAACTGGCTTTATTAAAGGCAGGCCTGTTGTTTTCATACCAAGGCATGGCTCTAATCATACTATTAATCCAAGCAATGTTAACTATAGGGCAAATATATATGCAATGAAAAAGCTTGGTGTAACGCATATATTAGCGCCTTCTGCAGTCGGCTCTTTAAATGAGGGCATGAAACCGGGCGACTTTGTTTTCACAGACCAGTTTATTGACAGGACATATAAAAGAGAAACAACTTTTTATACTGGCTCGCAGGTCTGCCATATCTCTGTAGCAGAGCCGTGCTGTCCTGTTCTGAGAAAACTGCTTTCTGACAGCTCAAAAAAGCTTGGGTTTCCGTTCCATGAGAGAGGAACCTGTGTTGTTATAGAAGGGCCTCGCTTTTCAACAAAAGCAGAATCCAACATGTTCAGGCAGTGGAATGCAGACATTATCGGCATGACAATGGCTCCAGAGGTTGTGCTTGCAAGAGAGGCAGAGATATGTTATGCAACAATTGCCATGGTTACAGATTATGATGTCTGGAGAGGCACGCATGTAAGCGGTGATGAGGTTGCAGCAACTATGAGAAATAACCTTAGCAAGGTAAAGCAATTGATTCTAGAGATTATTCCAAGAATTCCTTCAGAAAGAACATGCAGCTGCAAGAATGCCCTTAATGGGGCAATTATGTAAATTTCTCTTTAGAAACTTTTTTATACAAGTTTTAACAATCAATTTAAGTGGTAATCATGGAATTAAAAGACAAGATAAGAACAATACCTCATTTTCCAAAACAAGGCATTATGTTTAAGGATATAACAACCTTGTTGAAAGATCCGCATGCATTCAGGCATGTAATAAGGGAAATGATGCATTATTTTGATGGAAAAAATATAAATATTGTTGCAAGCGCTGAATCAAGGGGCTTTATTTTAGGGGCTGTTCTCGCACATGAACTGCATGCAGGCTTTGTTCCTTTGAGAAAACCTGGCAAGCTGCCACATAAGACAATAAAGCAGGAATTCTTAACAGAATACAGCAAGGATGCATTTGAAGTGCATGAAGATTCTATTGAAAAAGGAGACAAGGTTCTTATTGTTGATGACCTTTTAGCAACAGGAGGGACTGCAAATGCTGCAATAAATCTTGTTGAAAAGCTTGGCGGTGATATCATTGGCCTGGCATTCCTTATAGAGCTGAGTTTTCTTAAAGGCAGGGAAAAATTAAAAGGGTATGATATCTTAACATTAGTAAACTATGATAAAGAAGAATAGGTTAAGATTTTAAAAAATTAATAAAAAAGAATTAAAAATTTATTCCTCATTAAGCCCAGGAATTTCCTTTAGAATTTCTTTAAAACATTCAAATTATTATAACCCATGTATAACATTTACTTCTGGTTTTTTACATAATATAAGTCCATATTTATAAACTATCCCTTGGTGATAAACCTTTGCAATATTGCTTTTTTCCTTTTATATAATAAATCTTCCTTCCCTATGCATTGAAAAATTCTTTTTATCTCAATGATTTGTTTCTTGGAAAGAATTTTCTCCACATCTGTCTGCCTATTAACTGCCTTTATAATGATGGGGCAATCAAGAATAGTATCATGCTCAATAATTTTGATTCTGCTGTTAATCAGCTTTATTGCCCAGAATGGATATATTATGCATACCTTTGGCCTTAGGCTGTAAACATCACATCTTCCGCTATCATTCAGGAAGATGCATCTGCCGTCATTTTTTGTTTTCAGCCTTAAAATCCTGCCATCATCATCCAATTGGGATAATCTTAATGCCCCTTCAAGCGAAGGGTCGCAATTTTTTAAGGCATTAACTGTTTTCTTTTTAAGAGGTGTGTAATCTAGGAAATAGTCATAATTTTTCTTTATTATTTTTTTTATGTTTCTTGCATCAGTTATACCAACAAAAGTAAATCCTAGATTATTCTTAAAAATACAGCAATGCGGATCTTTACTACATCTTTTGCACTTATTCCTAAAATCCATCTGCAGAAAATAAAGATGCTGACTTAATAAAGTTAACGTGTTTTGCTAGTTTACTCCTGCATTAATAAAGTTTAAAAACAAGCTAAGATATGCAATTGAAAGGTTTGATACTAAGAGAAAAGAGTTTTATATAAGGAAATAATTACAATCTAAAATGGGCAAAAAAATACGTATATTTCCATTCCTTCTTAGAACTGGGAAATTCAAAGACGGTAACGAAGTGATGAGGCTTATTAAAGACGGAAAAGTCAAGGTAGATGACAGAATCATAATAAATCCTATATTTGAATTTCGGCCAAACACCAAATCTGTGTATATCAATGGTAAAAAGATTGAAGGACAGAAAGAGGAACTATATTTCATATTCAACAAGCCCCAAGGAGTGATATGCCAAAAGAATGATCCAGAGGGCAGGCCTAGCATCTGGGATTGGCTGAAGTCTCATTCAGACCTTAAAGAAGAAGAAATAAATTCTCTTGTCAGTGTTGGGAGGATTGACATAAATACAGAAGGACTTCTTATATTAACAAATGACAGTAGTCTTGTCAATAAGGTGCTTCAGCCAAAGAATCATATTGAAAAGGAATATTATGCTGTAGTAAAAGATTTTCTGTCTGATGAAGCAGTTTCACAATTAGAGGAAGGAATTGATATAATAGTAGGATATAAAGGCAAAAAGAAAAAAATTCATGCCCTCCCAGCCAAAGTAAGGATTTTGTCAAGAAATCAAAACAAAAGTGAAATCATGCTTGAAATCTGCGAGGGAAAAAGAAGACAGGTAAGAGAGATGCTTAATGCTGTCGGAAATTCTGTAACATTCCTGAGAAGAGAGAGGATTGGAAAAATCCTGCTGGAAGATTTGAAAGTTGGGAAGATAAAAAACATATCAAAAGAAGAAATTCAGAATCTTTTGTT
>CAYWLA010000069.1:0-6641 GCA_964458955.1 uncultured Methanosarcinales archaeon | reverse complement strand
ATTACTTTAAAAGTATACAGCTTTGTATGTACATCATATGGAATAAAACTATTGTACGGATGAATTGCAACTGTAACCAAATAGTGTCCTTCCAGGAGTGGCAAGCTGTCAATAGTATAATATGCCTTTCCCTTTCCCTTTATAAAATTTATTTTAAAATTATGAAATTTTGTGTTTGGTCCAGTAATATGCGTACCATCCTCCTTAAATATTCCAATACCAAAAACAGGATTTTTTACTTTTTTTAGACTATTATAGGTTATTTCTATTGTAAATTTGTTTCCTGGTCTAAAAATTTTGGTTTCATTACTACTTAAGTCTAAAAATCTCACTGAAGAAATCTTAACATTTGAGTTCTTTCTTTGAACACCTATAATTTTTTGTTTTTTGTTCATTTCATCAATCAATTTTTTTCTTTTTTGTTTTAATTTAATAATTTCTTTCTTGCATTCTAGTAATTTTTTCTTGTTTTTAGTTATCAAATAATTCTTTTTTTTCAGCTGCAAATTGAATATGTTCTCATTTATGTCAAGAATTACCCTTCTTAAAACAAGAATTATACCTTCTAATTTTTCATTATCTAATGTTTGCTTGTTATCTAAGATTCTCCTTCTGAAACTTCTTGTTGTTTTTTTCTTCCCATATTTATTTTCTTTATCCAGCAAAGAAATTCTCATAATGATTGTTTCAAATTCTTCTAATAGTTTTTCTTTAATTTTTTGGTTTTTTGTTTGTTTTATCTCTTTTTCTAGCAATTCTTTGAATTCATTTAGAACATTAATTTCTCTTTTTGTTCCCTTAAAGAAACTTGATTGATCATGCATCAAAATTTTTAAAGTATGATTTATCTTATTTTTTTCTGTTTTATCACAGAATTTAGTTCTAAGAATTAAAAGTTTCTTAAAATCTTCCAGAAGTTCATATTTTATGTTTTCAAGCTTTTTTATTAACTTGCTATCATTTTTGTCGTAAGCAGATGATAATTTTTGATCTATTGAATTTAAATTTGATTCAAACATATATTTATAATTTTCAAATAAGTCAGATAAACTGAATTTTAATTCATCAATCTCCACTTCGTTTTTTTCAAATGTTTTTTTTAAAGTTTTTATCTTAAATCTATTAAAAATATCTTTTTGTGTTTTGTTTATAGAATCAAATATCCTTTTTTGCTCTTTTTCCCGCCTTAAAATTTCTTTGATTTTTTTATCAAAACTGTTAAATACTGAGTTGTTATCTCTTTTGTAAACAGTTTCAAAGTATGTATGTATTACACCATCAAGTAAACCACTGGCTTTAATCTTCCCATCTTTCAAAAATATTGCTTTGTCACATACTGTTTTGATTTGCTCCATAGAATGAGACACAAAAACAATTGTTTTGCCTTGGCTTTTTAAATTCTTGATTTTGTTAAAACTCCTTTTCTGGAAAGATTCATCACCAACTGATATTACCTCATCTATCAGGAGTATATCCGGATTATTTATCATTGCTGTGCTAAATACAAGCCGCATTTGCATGCCTGCTGAATATGTTCTTAGCTTGGCGTCAATAAATTTTTTTAAGCCAGAAAATTCAATAATGCTATCAATCTTCCTCTCGATTTCAATTCTTGAAAAGCCAAGAAGTGTTCCATACAAAAAGACATTCTCCCTGCCAGTAAGTTCTGGCTGAAGCCCTGCTCCAAGCTCAATAAAAGGCATTATATTTCCTTTTACATTTACAGTGCCAGATGTTGGCTTTAGTATTCCAGCAATAATTTTGAGGAGGGTTGTCTTGCCAGAGCCATTTTCACCTATTACTCCCAAAGCCTCGCCTTTTTTAAGGCTAAAACTTATGTTTTTAAGTGCATAGAAGTTTTCAAAGCGATTCTTTAAGCTATTTTCATCATGCTCTAGCCTGAATGACTTAGATGTATTCTTTAAGGTTATAACTTCCATTTATAGCTCCTCTGCAAAATAAGGTGATTTTTTTCTGAAAAACAAAAAGCCTAAGGCAAATATTAAAACGCAGATGATTAAGGTAATCAATATTTGCTTCAGTACGGGCGTATAGTGATATATCAAGATATCCCTTGCTTCATTTATTAATCTTGCGAGCGGATTAAGCATGTAATATTTTAAATATTTCTCTGGCACCATTGTTTCCCTATAGATAATTGGTGTTACCCAAAATCCTATTAATAACAAAAAAGTCCAGATATGCGATAATTCTCTAAATTTTGGATAAAATGCTGAGAGAAAAAAAGAAATTCCCAGAACTAATATAAAAAGCTCAATCAGGTAAAAAGGCAATATTATTGCAATTGCAGTTAGTTTAACATTGAATATAAGCGTGAACAAAAAGAATATTAAAAGGTTTAATAACAAAGTAATAAAGGAAGAGAGACATGAACTTACAACTACAACATAATTTGGAAAATTCATTTTCTTAATGATATTTCCATGCGCCAATAATGAATTCATGCTTGTAGTTGTTGCCTCTGACAAAAAATTCCAGAATATTATTCCTATTAAAAGAAAAAGCTGGTAGTGTGGAACATCAAGCTTCATTATAATTGAGAAAACAATATAAAGTGTTGCCAGCATCAGCAGGGGTGTTAGAATTGACCAAAGATAAGCAACTGATGAATTCTTATACTTTAATTTAAAATTATTAATAGTAAATTCCCTTATTAAATGAAAATGACTCTTTAGTTTCATTAAATTCCCCTTCTAATTATTAGGTTTCTTAGTTTTCTTCTTTTCATCAAGGTTTTGTTGAAATTAAAAATATTCCAAACTCCTGCTTTGAAGAAAAGATATAACAAAACTATTCTTGGCTTGTTTGTTATTTCTTTGTGTTTTTTGGTTAATAGCCTGATTTTACATAAAAAACTTTTGTTTCTTTTATAGGAAGACCAGTCAAACCAGTTAAAGTTAAAGACTCCGCATACAAGATTTTTTAACAGTGACTGAACTTTAAAGGGATGCTCAAGCCCTATATGCTTTGTTAAGCCTCTAAATTTTATAATACCATACATTATGTTCTTATTTTCAAGATAGTATCTTTTCTCTAGGTCATGGGATTCATGCATATGTACTGCAAATGCATTTTTTGAGTAACTTGCTTTTAAGCCAAACAACTTGCACCTTAGGAAAAAATCAGAATCTTCATTAAAGGTTCTGTAGGTTTCATCAAACATCTCATCAAGCTTTTCAATTGATTTCCTTTTAATCATAAAACATGCGCTTATCATAGGATATTTCTGCTCTTCCTGAGTTAGAGGATACATTATTGATTTGTTTTCATAAACTATTGTTGGGAAGCTAATATCCATATTTTCAATAGAAGAAAACATCTTATTTAAGCAATTCTTTTTAAGATATACATCACTGTCAACAAAAGCAATATAATCACCTGAGCTTTTTAATACTCCAAGATTCCTGCAGTAAGTAGCACCCTTATTTTTTTTGTTGTAGATAACCTTAACTGCTGGAAAATTCTTTTTTATTGCATCAATGCTTTTATCATCAGAACAATCATCAATAACTATTATCTCTACATTCTTTTTTTGAAAATATATGCTTTCAATGCATTTTTTAATGGTATTTTCATTATTATAATTAGGGATGATTACGCTTATTTTCATCATGAAATATCAATAATTTAAAGATTTCTTTTTTTCTATAAAAAGTATTATCAGTAGGATCAATGATATTGTAATAATGCAAATCCAAAGGTTTTTAGATGTAAAAATTTTATTAAAGGCAAGCAAAAGCCCTATAAAGATATTAATAGCAAGGCTTAGACCAATGCTTAATGCTATTTTCTCAAAATTTGTTATGCCTTCTTTAAATAAAACAATGGTTAAGAGGTATCCTGGTATAAAAAAGAAAAATACAGCTCCTAATATAAATTGAAATATTTCTAGTATCATTTAATCCCCCATTCTATTAAAAAAGTTGTAGTTTAAATACTTTATCAAAAATTGTCAGAAGTGCAAATTTAGTTTTTAAATTAATGACAATTCACGAAGAAATGCTGGAAGTATTTCTTGTGTCCCAGAAATTTGTTTCACAAATTTCTCAGGATTCTCAAATACTGCGGACTTTAGTCCGCAGTATTTATTGAGTTTTATTCAATATATCCAAAAGTCTAATTCCCACTACATTGCTTATAAATGTTCTCCAACTTAGCGACTGTATTTATTATATCATAATTTTCTGCATTTTGTATTGATTTTTTACTCATGCTTTCTCTTAATTTATTGTTTTTTAATAATATGGATATTTTTTCTGCAATATTCTGTTCTGAAGGGTTGCATACAAAGCCATTATTATAATCTTTGATTAAGTCAGCAGATGCATTTCTCTTGTGCTTAACAGTGATTACTGGAAGGCCACATGCATTTGCCTCAATAACAATTATGCCAAAGCCCTCAAGAACAGATGGCAAAACAAACAGTTTGGAGGATTTCATAAAACCATAAACTTTTTCTTTAAGCATAAAATCCATAAATTCTATGTTTTTTTCAAGCCCTAATCTTTTTGTTAAAGCTTTTAATTTTGCTTTTTCAGGTCCATCCCCTATAATAACTGCTTTTAGGTCTGGAAATTCTTTTTTAACTAGATAGATTGATTTTATTAAAACATCAATATTTTTGTGCTTCATAAATCTTCCAGCATAAATTATATCAAATTCTTCCTTGGATTTTTTAATTTCTTTAATTTCTTTAATATCAACCCAGTTGTACACAACAGAAATATTTTTTTTATTTACACCAAGCTTAACTAAATTATTTTTTGTCTTATTGGAAACTGAAACAATATTTTTAGTTAATTTTGAAACAATCTTTTCAATAACTATTCCAAATACTCCTCTCCAGCCAAGATATTCATACCAATAGTCCATCCAGACTTCATGCCAAGTTATTACTAAAGGAGTATTTCTTAGAATGCTGTAAAGCTTGCAGCTGAATGCTGGAAAATATGGAAATGCACTGCAGTCAATTATATCAAATTTTTCTTTGATTAGAGAATTAAAAACATAAAAGGAAAACTTTATTGGCTCAAAAATTGAACGATTTCCCTTAAAGTTGTATTTTTGTTGATATCTGCAAATTCCGTGTATGAAGATTCCCTCTCTTTTTATTATAGTTGGGCCTTTCCACAGCTTAACACCATATAAATGGACTTCATTACCTTGCTCAGCTAATCTTTTTGCAAGGCTGTAATTGCGTACTTCAGCCCCTCCAATTGTGTAAGGATATATCATATCGTAGATTAATGCTATTCTCATCTCACTTAATAAATTGAGAACTTATAAAAATCTTTCTTAAAGCCTGTCCTTTTCAACCAGCAACATGCTTAGAAAGAATGATGAAAATATTGTCTGTATACCAACAATCAAAATGGTTATTGAGAATATCACATTTCTTATTTCATTCATAGATGAAAAGTCGCCATGAATCCAATTGAAAAGTATTTTTAAGCTTATAAAAAGGCCTATCAAAAATACTGCCAATCCAATGACCATCCCCCTCTCCAGGCTTATGTATTTAGCAATAAAATCTATTAGTTTATCATGCTTTTCAAAACCAATTGTTATTGCATATGTTCTTGCATAAAGACCAATAGTCACTATGTGGTATCCAAGCAAAGTTAGTAATGATCCAAAAAGCATAAAATGAATGTCTATGTTAAAACCACTGATTAATAATGGCCCTTGTTTTAAGAAAATTATACTAATTAGTCCTATTAAAAATAATAACAAACCAGGAACAAGAAATAAATATGTTGGGCTGTACATAAAGATGAACCTTAGATGTCGCCAGCCGTCACTAAAGCTTCTTAGTTTGGACTTTCCCTTTCTTTTATTGTATGAAATTGGAACTTCACATATTTTAAGTTTGTTTTTTGATGCACTAATAACCATCTCAGAGGCAAATTCCATTCCTGTTGTTTTAAGGTTCATAGTTTCAAAGGCTTCTTTTGTAAATGCCCTAAAGCCACAGTGCACATCAGAGAAATTTGTTTTAAAAAATAGGTTTACTAACCCTGATAGGAAAGGATTTCCTATGTACCTATGAGCCCAAGGCATTGCACCCTTTTTTATTGTACCCTTAAACCTTGTGCCAATAACAAAATTATACTCTTCTTTAAGAGGCTTTAGCAATGTAGGAATTTCTAAAAAATTATATGTAGCATCACAATCAGCCATAACAATGAATTTTCCACTTGCTGCATGAATTCCTTTAATACATGCAGCCCCATAACCTTTTAATGGCTGATAAACAACTTTTACATTCAATGAGTTAGCAATCTTAACAGACTTATCTGTTGAGCCGTTATCAGAAACAATTATCTCCCCATTTATATTTTCTTTTTTAAAGATATTTTTAATGTTTTTGATGCATTCTCCTATAGTGGCTTCTTCATTTAAGCATGGTAAAACAACTGAAACCTCTAGCTTATCTTCCATTTTAATATGAATTCTTTTGTATTATTTAAATATTTAGATTCATTTTTTATAAGGCTAATAGGAAATTTTATATATAAAGGAGATTTAAGTAAAGCTATGGTAAGTGAAGACGAGTTAGCAAATATGTCTCCTGAGCAGCTGCAGGAACTCCAGAAGCAGAACTGCATATTCTGCCATAT
>CAYWLA010000068.1:0-6667 GCA_964458955.1 uncultured Methanosarcinales archaeon | reverse complement strand
AGGGTATTGCTTACTGTGTTGTTTGATGTTGTTATTGTCAGCTGTGGATTAGTTGAATCATAAGTATAGAATCTTGAGCTTGATGTTGTTCCATTTACTGTTCCGTCATAAGGTGTTACATTCCATTGATAATACCCATCTGAAGGATCATAAGAACAGTTCAAGTCTGTTGTATAACAGGCTTGTGTTCCATTAACCAGGACATAATAATAAACAGTATCACTGTCTGCATCTGTTGAAGTTGTCCAGTTCATTGTGATAGAGCTTATGTAGGCATTATCATCTGGGTTTGTGAGTGATGGTTGTGTGGGTAAAGAGTTTTGAACAGTAATCTCTGTTGTGTTTTCCTTTGTAGTATTTGATGTTCCATCCCCTGCCCAGAATTCTGCTATAAGCCTGTCTCCCCCACTGAAATTCCCAGAGCCCAAAGTTCCTATTAATGTGTTTGTGTTATTTGTTACCGGACTTACAGATTGAACAGAACCATTTGCTGTATCATTGACATAAAACTGCACATAGCCAGTAAATGTTGCATTGTCTGGGTCTGTTGCTGTCATATTAAACTTAAAGTCTGTATTTGAATAAACTACACTTGGACTTGTAACATTTACTATAATAGTTGGTGGTGGTATTGTTTCCTCACTCCCATAAGTAAGCAAAGTATCACTGCCTGAATTATAAAGAGCTGACGCCCAATCAGCACGACCAACATCAGATATATGAACTTCATCTAATTCATTGTCCATAACCATGCCAATACCACCAGTATAACGGTCTGCTCCAAGACTCATAAGGTCATCAGGAGGAGTAAAGGCTCCAGATATATTTACTGTAGTGGCTTGAATTACACCATCATAGTAAACTTTCACAGTACTACCATCATATACCCCCATGATGTGATGCCAGCCTTCATTTGGGATTGTCCCATAGGCATGTCTTTGTGCTCCATCAATACGAATGGAAAAGTATATAGCATTGGCTCCCGGTTCCCAAAGTTTCCATCCATGAGTTCCATCTCCACCCCAACCACCATCAATATAAACTTCAGTAGTACCAACAATATATACCCAAGCTGAAAGCGTTACCTGAGCAGTCCAGCTATAATTGGAATAATTTCCGATATCAATATAATCATCAGCTCCATTACCCCCATCAAACTTTTGTGCCTGCCCTATCTTCCCCGTTGCTTCTATTGGTTCATTAGTAGCATTTTTAGTTCCATCATTGTTATTAGACGTACTATCATAAATATGTGATGTATTTGCACCATCTTGCATATGCTGAACCATCTTAAAATTAGAATCCCAAACATTGCCGCCTGCTGTAGTATTTATTGCACCTATGTAAGCTGTATTGTCTGCGTGGTCATTGTCATAATACATGTAGAAGTCTGTGTCAGATGTATTTGATATAGCCCAGCCATCCCTGCTGACATGATATATTGCCGAAGGTGCTGCAAAGTCAGCCGTAACATAACTTATAATAACTACTCCAGAGCCGCCAGAACCAGCAATACCATTATGAGTTCCACCACCACCGCCACCAGTATTTGCAGTACCAGCTTCAGCTGTCCCACTTACTGAGCCATTTCCACCACCGCCTGCACCGCCTGCACCTGGTAAAGAACCTTGGAAAGAACCACTTGAACCACCACCACCAGCATAATAAATTGAGCTTCCATCATAAATAGTGTATGCTAAACCATCACCACCATTTTGAGCCGAAGTATCATTCGCATCTGTTGCTGAATCCCCAAGTTCTCCAGCTCCACCACCAGCTCCAGGGTTATACATTGGTATACCCCAACCTCTACCACCATCATAACCTTGCCCTGCTACTCCGCTACCGCCTAAGAAATCTGCGGCACTTCCACCGCCACCGCCAGAACCGCCATCACCGCCTGTTGCTATACAAACTCCGCCACCACCACCAATAGCCGTTAGTATGCTAAAAATACTATTTGTTCCATTAACACCTGGTACATCATAAGCAGTTCCCGCAGCTCCGCCACCGCCAATGGTTACTCCGTATTCTTGTGCAGTAACGGCAAAAGAGGCATTATAAATAAGTCCACCAGCTCCGCCACCACCACCACCAGCACTTCCGCCACCACCACCACCAGCGACAACGAGAACTTCTACATTCCCACTCACTCCAGCAGGGATAGTAAATGTTCCGTTTGTAAGAAAGGTGTGAACAGTTTTTTCGCCGTTAGTGGTTATTGTTCCACCTGATGGGGTAGCACCTGTAAAACTAAATAATTCTTTTTCAGCATATAGTTCTGTTGTGCCGTCTGATTTAGTGAAGGCCACTTTTAAATAATCTGAATCAGAATCAAACTCAGTAAAGACTTCTTCGCCCTGGGTTGAAGTTAAAAATACAGTTACAGGAAACCAGGTTAATGCAGAATCTATTTTAGTATTGTCTATGGTTAGTTTAATCCTATTATCCCAGCCAGTTAGCCAGCCTGTTGGGTCAATGATATGGTCAAGCTCAAGATAGGCCTCTTCATTGTTGTTAAGGTTTTTTATTCTTAGGTCAAATGTATCGTGGCTGCCAGACATGCCTGTTAAATAAACCTTGTAATATTTTTCATCAGTTATAACAGGGAACTCTGTTATCTTTTCACTGCTGTTGAAATGATAAACCTCTACAATTGTGTTAAGCTGCTGCGTGTTTCTTGCATAAACAGTAATATCATTACCTGAAGTTAAATCTTGCTCAAATGTAACCCTTACATAATCATTATGATAAACTGGCTCTGACCATACATCATCCAGCTGATAAACATCATCATAAACATCAGAAATAAAGTTATAATTCTCATCCAAATGCTCTGCATTGCTTATCTCAATTACAATCTCATAGGTTTGATAGCTTAAAGAAAGAACAATCCATTCAAGCCTGTCTATCAAGCCATTACTATTAGTATCTTTATAGCTGACATCACTAACTAACTCTCTTGAATCATTAACCAGCCAGTAAAGCTTTATTAGTTCTTTTCTGCTTTCCCTTATTGAAGTATAAGCTAAAATATCCTCATAATGAACATCTGAGCTTATTATTATCTGTTTTTCATAATCACTAATCTCTGTTTCAGTAACAACTGGTGCCTCTGTTTCATAATCAACAATATATTCTTTTGTTTCATTTGCCTCAAACTCTTCCTCAAATTCAAACTCTTTTTCCTTGATTTTATCTTTTTTAACTTCTTCAGGCACTTTTTTATCTGGCTTTGCAACTATTTTATCCTTATCAATATGCTTCTCTAACTTAGTGTCTTTGACATTAATGTTAAATGCCTGCTCTTGCAGACTGAAAGAAACATTAATAGATTTAGCAGTGCTCTTATTGTTTTCTGCCATAACTTTCTTTACCCACTTAACAGGCTTGTTGATTTCAGCTTTAAGCTGCACTGGCATTTCAGTGATGTTTTCAACAACTATCACTTCCGGAATTTCTTCTGTTTTAGTTACATTAACTGCAAACACATTTGAGACAGCTATTTGCTTTGAGTCATTTGCTGTGATGAATGCATGCCTTATTCCTGTAAAGCCTTTCTTTGGTATTAATGTAACAATGCTTCCATCAACAAAAACAGGGATATCTTCCATTTCATAGATTGTATATTCCAATGAATCATTATCCTTGTCAGAGAAATACTCGCTTAAGTCTATCAATAACTCCCTGTTTTTGCTGATAGTGATCTCAGGAATATCCATTAATAATTCAGGGGCATTATTAATTATTTCAGCTTTCAATGGAATTATTGTGTAGCTTATGTTACCAAGCCTTAAGGTTGTGTTTTCTAATTCAATTCTTAATCTGTAGGATATTTCATTAAGGCTTAACAAGCATGTTCCTATGCAAATATCACTAAAGTAAGTTATTTTTTCTTCTTCCTCTAAAAAAACTGCATTCAGGCTTGCCCAATCAGAATAATAAACATAAGAATATGGGTTTTCCTCACTAATGCTGTAGTCAACATAAACAACCTGAGAGCTTATTTTATTGCTTGCAGTTGCTCCATATCTTGAATAATAAGAGTAAAATACCTCATCCCAGTTAGATGTTAATGGCTCAAGCCCCATAAATGCACAACATTGCTCACTACCATAACAGACTGTTTCGCTTGTTTCATTATCCAGAGATTCAGTTTCCCATTTTGTGCATAATTTATCCTCATCAGCATCCCAGTTAAACCCTGCATTAACACTAAAGTCTATTATTCCGCCTTTTGCCTCAATTCCATTATTATCGATATCAAATTCTGTTCCATCATTATATTCAAGCTCAATCAGAATTTCTGCGTTTTCAGGAGGATTTGTAATGTTTTCCAGTGTTTCATTAACTAATGTTTCATTCAAGCCAATGGTTTCATTAATCTGAATTGTTTCATTTAATTCTTCAGTCTCATTTAATGTTTCATTCACAGCAACAGTTTCATTAGCCGGGATTGTTTCATTTAGAGGAGCAGTTTCATTTAAATCAGCAGTTTTATTTGTTTTTTTATCCTGCCCCCTGTTTGTTTTATTTTTGTCCTTAACAGCAAAGCCTGTTATGCCGGCAAGACCTTCCCCTTCTAAATTATTTGAATCAAAAACAAGATAGCTTTTATTATCTGTTTCAAGATAAACCCTTGCACTGCCATCTCCGATTAACCAGCCATCAAGCTTTAATGACTTTAGTTCTCCATCAATTTCAGGTATGAATGTATAGGTGCTGTCCTCAGCAAATAATCTATCAACCTCTTTTACGTGCTCTTCTGCCTCTTCAAACACAAAATAGCCAATAAACGCAGGCCTTAAGAAAACCAGCACAGCCAGAATAATAATTAATAAAGCTGCTGGCAGGATTGCTTTGCTGAGTTTTTGTAATGAATCTGCCCTGGATTTATTTCTTTCAATCTCTGAAGAGTATTTCCTGATTAATTTATCATAATGAGCCTTGTTATCAGATTTTTCTTTAAATGACTTGCATAGACTTATCTTTCTCTCCAGCTCAGCTATCTTCTCTTTCCTGCTCTTTTTTGTTTTATTCATCTTTTCTTCTTTCGATTATAAACTGTCCAGACAGTCCTTTGGTCACGATTAATTAACTCAGCAATTTCAGAGAACCTTAGATAATGCTTTTCCCTTAGATAAGCAACAATTGATTCAAGGATTGAATATTTATTCTGAAATACTGAAACAGGGATATCATATTCTGAAGACTTAATTTCAAGCTTTCCTGAAAACTTTTTCTTTGAGTTTTTGTATGTATTCCAGACAGACTGCTGGCTTCTCATCAAAAGCTTTGCAATCTTATTGTTTTTCAGCTTGGTCTCATCCTTCAGAAATCTTACAACAAGCTCGAAGGAACTGAGTTTCTTTGCATTGAAAACAGAGACAGGAATCCTGCTTTCAATACTTTCCCTTGAAAGATAATCCACAAACAGGTTTATCAACTCTTCTTTACTAAGCTTGCCAAGAAGACTTTTGACTAGCTTGATGTTAGAGCCATCACTCAGCAACCCTCTTGCTAGGTAACTTTCAACAGAATCTTTTGATTTCAATGTATTCACATGTGAATTAATATAATTATGTCAGTATAACTTATATATAAATCTTGCTTTTTTACATTTATATAAGAAGATTAATACATTTATATAAATATTTTATACACTAATTAGATTTATATAAAAAAATTAATACAATCATATAAGTTTTTTATACACTAATTAGATTTATATGAAAAAATTAATACAATCATATAAGTTTTTTATACAACAAAGTAAGTAATATAGAATCAAGACAAACTAATATCATTTATTTAAGGCTTCTTTATGCTTGTTTGTTGATAATCAACATTAAAAACAAAGTACTCCAGCTGTTTTGTATTGCTTGAAATTCGTAAAATTGCCTCTCTTCTTTGTTGGAAATACTTACTAATAGCTCATAGTGTGTCCAGCTTAATTGTCGCGACAGTGTCACGACAATTGGATACGCATTATAAAATTGAACAATCCGGTAAAGTTCGTCTCTTTTGAATCCAAGATCTCCTGCTAAGTTGTTAATTATTTGTTTACCATAATCAGCTCTATCTTTATGTTCTAATTCTTCTCTTGCAATCCTTTCACCTATTTGCCAATATGTCTGGACTCTTATATTATCCACAGCTTTGTAAGCCTGTGCTTTGGCTTTATCTAACAAAAACCTTATATCATTAAGCACTTGGCTATATCCTTCAGGGCTTGTTATGATTTGTTTTTTCATTGTTTATTATTCCCTCTGTTGATTGTCCTTAAAATTAATTAATCTAATATAATGTGACCAGCTTAATTGTTCAGACACTGTCTGAATAATTGGATATCTCCTATAAAACTTAACTGCTCTGTAAAATAAACACAGGTCTATCTTTATCTTTTTAGAACTGGTTTATAAAACCTTATTAGTTTTTTTCGGAAGAAAGAGTGAGTTATTCGTAAGTTTTTTAGGTTGTCTGAAAATAATTAGTATTTTATAGAATTAATTTTTTCTTCTCTTTCCTTTTTTAACAGATCTTATTTTTATCCTGCTGTAATTTACTGGGTTTTTTATCCTGCTGCAAAGATTGTCTGGCTCGCATATCTCTATGTCCTTGTAATATGCAGCATTAGATGAAAAAGTAAGATTGCTTGACGAGAAAG
>CAYWLA010000067.1:0-6957 GCA_964458955.1 uncultured Methanosarcinales archaeon | reverse complement strand
CCTGTTTGAGGCCACAGCAAGCATCTCATTTTTTAATCTTCCTGGGTAGATAATCTCTGCTTTAATAATTTCACCTTTCTTAAATGGCTTTGGCAATTTTTTTGTTTCTTGAATATTAAAATCCTCAGGACCAATTATGAGTTTTGTGTTGGTTTTTTTCTCAAGCACTTTCATCTTTTCATAGAATTCTTCCCATGACAGCTGTTTGCATGGGTTTCTTCCAAACCTATAGTTAAGGAAATTCTGTATTCCAATAAAATAATCTTTTCTATTGCCCCTTAATTTTTTTGCAAACTCAATCAGATTTTCCATTTCATCTTCGTTAAAACCTGGTAGAAAAACAGGAGCTATTGCAACCTGCATTTTTTTGGATGCATACAAGGCAATTTTTTTTATGGTTTCAATATCACAATTGCATCCTGCCATTTTTCCTGCAATTTCATTGTTCATTGCATTGAGTGAGACATTAATCCTTGTAAGCCCTGCCTCTGCAAGTTTGTCAACAAGCTCTTCATTAAGCAAAGTAGCGTTTGTATCCATTGATATTGTTTTGACTTTTTCAAATGAAGAAATGTCCTTAACCAGCTCTACAATTTCTGCATAAAGCAATGGCTCTCCCTGGGTTCCAAGATGAACTTCTAAATCACAATTTTTAAAATCAGCAATCTTTTTGAACTCCTCAATAAGATACTCGCGCTCGACAACAAAATCAACCTGGTTTTTGCTTGAGAATCCGGAATCCACAGAACAGTATATACAGTTAAAGTTGCAGCTTGTTATTGGCCTTATATCAACAATAGAGGTATTTCTATCAACGATTCCAAAGCTGTTTGAGCCTATTAACGGGATTCCAGAGTTTTTATGGACATATATTGTTTTTTTGCCAGATATTGTGTTTTTAAGCTCTTTAAATCCCTCAGCCAGCAGGCTATTAAATTTTCTTTCGGCTCTTTTTTCTGGTGTTTTTTCAAAGATAATAGAATTACCCTTTATCTTAAAATCTCCTATCTTAGCCAATAGTTTATTGTCTAGATAAAAGTAGAATATTTTAAGGAAATTAACCCTTATCTTGTTGCCCTCTTGCTTGAATGAAAGGGTTTTAAAGCTCAGCTCTGCCATTTCTAATGGTGTTTTTCCAAAACTTTAAATAGTTTTAGTTACTTGTATGATTTTAGGGGGAATATGGCAGAAAAGGAAATAAACATCACTTACGAGACTCTTTTTGATTTGCTGAGAAGAGAGAAAAACAGAGCAGAGCTGCAAAAGTTAAGTGAAACTTTTTTTGAGGATGTAAATAACTATGTTAAAGAAAAACATGCTATTCTTAAAGACCAGCAGATGAAGATAGGCATGTCTGCAATAGCTGAAAAAGAAAAGACTTCAAAGCAGATTGAAAACATAAATAATATGTTAAAAGGCCTTTTTGAAAGAAGGCAGCAAAAGATAGTTGAAATGGCTATAATTAAATCAAGAATATTGTCTGACACAACTGATTATTCTGCCTTGCTTAAAGAAGAGCAGGAAATGTTTAATGAATTAGTTGAATTATTAAACAGATCTAAGAAAAAACTTTTATTGCATTTGATAACTAAACCAGAGTTTATAGAACCTAAATATAAAGAAAATGAATCAAAAGAGTTGGAAACTACAGAGGAAGCAGAAAGCATAAACAAAACAAAAGAAACAAAGCTTAAAATTGAAGAAGAAGCAGAGGAGATGGAAAAAACAAGACTAATCAGATTTATTTATTCTGTTCCAAAATTTCTTGGCCATCATCTGGATGTTTATGGCCCGTTTGAAGAGGATGATACAGCCAATCTGCCAGAAGAAATAGCTGATATCCTCATAAATAAGGGCAGGGCCGAGGAAATAAAAAAATAAAGATTTAAATATAACCTGCTTTTCCTACAAATATTAAATAGGTATTTTAAATGAAAATCCCAAAAATAGTCAAAAGGTATTGCCCATACTGCAGAAAACACACTGAGCACAAGGTTTCTCAGACAAAGAAAAAAAGCCCAAGCTCTCTTAAAAAGGGCTCTAAGTACAGGGCAAGAAAGAGAGGCTTAGCCAGGGGCAAAGGCAATCTAGGAAGGTATTCTAAGCCAGCTATTTCAAAGTTTAAGATGAGCGGCAAGAAAACAACAAAGAAAACGGATTTTAGGTACCAGTGCAGTGTATGCAAGAAAACCCACACGCAAAGGCAGGGCATTAGGGCAAAAAGGGTTGAATTTGTATAAATTCTTTTTTTAACAAGATTTATATATTATCAGCAATTTCTTTTACCAAATTATTAAAGGTGATGTTTTATGTTAGAACTTAAAGAACCAAAATCAAAGTTTATTAAGGTAAGATGCCCAAAGTGCAAGAATGAGCAGATAATATTTGGAAAATCATCCTCAACTGTTAAATGCCTTGTCTGCGGCAAGGTATTAGCAGAGCCAGTTGGCGGAAAAGCAAGAATAAAATCGAGAATATTAGAGGTTCTTGAATAAACTAAAATGCTGTTAAAAAAACAAGGGTATCCAGAGGAATCTGAGATTGTCTTATGCACAGTCACCAGTGTAAGGTATAATTCTGTATTTGTTAACCTTAATGAGTATGATAATAGCGGGATGATACACATATCAGAAATCTCCCCTGGAAGAATAAGGAATATAAATGATTATGTTAAGGAAGGCAAGGTCATTATATGCAAGGTATTGAGAATAGACAAGGAAAGAGGATACATTGATTTATCATTGAGAAGGGTTAATGAAGGGCAGAGAAGAGCCAAAGTAAATGAAATCAAGAAAGAGCAAAAAGCAGAGAAAATTATTGAATTTGTTGCAAAAAAGCTCAAAAAAGATGTAAAGGATGTCTATAAAGAAGTTAGTGATAAGGTTTTCAAAAGATATGATTTGTTATACCCATGTTTTGAAGATATATCGGAAAAAAGGATTAGCTTAGAAGAGATGGATATTCCTAAGAAATTAGCTGAAGAACTAAAAGAAGTAATTAAACAAAAAATTAAACCTGTTGAGGTTAATATTAAGGGCAATATTAAACTGGTCAGCTATGCTCCTGATGGTGTTGAAATCATAAAAGATTCTATTAAAAAGGGGATAGGTAAAAATATTAAGATATTATATGTGGGTGGTGGAAAATACAATATAAAAGTAAAAGCATCTGATTACAAGGCAGCTGAAAAAATACTCAAAGATTCTACTGAAGCAATAATTCAGTATGCTGAGAAGAATGATGTAAAGGCCTCTTTTGAGAGAGAGGAAAAATGAAGCACATACTCAAATGTGTATCCTGTGGCAATTACACATTAAAAGAAAAATGTAAATGCGGCGAAAAGGCTGTAACTCCAAAGCCAGCAAAATACACTCCTGAAGACAAATATGGCAAGTACAGAAGAGAAGCAAAAAAAGATGATCTTATCAAAAAAGGATTGTTGTGATTAAAATGGTCTGGGAAGTAACAAAAACAGTTAAGAAAATACCAAAGCTTAGAAGGCCAATCTTAATAGAAGGGCTTCCAGGAATAGGCAATGTTGGAAAAGTGGCTGTTGATTTTATAATTGATGAGCTAAAGGCAAAAAAGCTTTATGATATATTTTCTTATACATTCCCCCATTCTGTTTTTGTAAATGAAAAAAATCTTGTAAGCCTGCCCCAGATAAGCCTTTATTACAAAAAGTTTAATGACAAAAGAAATGATTTACTTCTGCTTGCAGGCGATATTCAGCCAACTGATGAGGTTGCATCTCACGAGTTTGTTGAGTTAATTCTTGATATTTTTGAAAAATTTAAGGGAAAAGAAATAATAACACTTGGTGGAATAGGGTTAGCAAATGCTCCAAAAAAACCAAAGATATACTGCACTGGAAATTCAAAAGAAATTATAAAGAAGTACAAGAATGGAACAAATCTGGATGACAAGCTTTATGGCGTTGTTGGCCCGATAATTGGCGTTTCTGGCCTCTTGTTAGGAATGGCAGAAAAAAGAAATATAAAGGCAATATCACTCTTGGCTGAAACACTTGGGCATCCGCTTTATTTGGGCATAAAAGGAGCAAAAGAAATAATCAGGATATTAGACAAAAAATTAGAGTTAAAGGTTGATATTAAAAAACTTGAAAAAGAGATAGATGAAGCAGAATCAGAGATGATGAAAATAACAAAAGAGCTTACAGATGTTTCAAAAGAGACTGCATTGAAAAAGATAAAAAATAAGTTTGACTTAAGCTACATAGGATAAATTATTTATACTACTAAACATAATTCTTTAGAAAAGAGGTTTACCATGGTAAAAAATGCCTGCATAATAGCAAGAGAGGTTCTTGATTCAAGGGGTAACCCAACAGTCGAAGCTGAGATAGTTCTGAATAATCACATTATAAGGGCAATAGTTGCTTCAGGTGCTTCAACAGGGAAGTATGAGGCATTGGAATTAAGGGATAAAGATAAAAGATATAATGGCAAAGGCGTTCTGAAAGCAGTTAAGAATGTCAGCATAATTTCTAATGCATTGAGAGATATTGGCCTTACAAAACAGAGAGATATTGATGAAAAAATAATTAAATTAGACGGAACAAAAAATAAGACAAAGCTTGGGGCTAATGCAATGCTTGCTGCAAGCATGGCCTGCTTAAGGGCAGGAGCACTTTTAAAGAAAAAACCCCTATATCAGTATATATCTGAAATTTCAGGAAGAAAACCATCAATACCTATTCCATTCTGCAATGTTATTAATGGGGGCAAGCATGCTGATAACAAGCTTAAGATGCAGGAATTCATGATTGTTCCTGTTGGCTTAAAAAGCTTTTCAGAAGCCACAATGATTATCTCAGAGGCATATCATGCTCTAAAGGGAATCATCTCAAAAAAATATGGCATGAGTGGTGTTGGTGACGAGGGTGGCTTTGCTCCTAAAATAGATAATGCATTTGAAGCGCTTGACTTGATAACAAAAGCTATTGAAAAATCAGGCCATGAAAAATATGTAAAGATAGCGCTTGATCCTGCTGCAAGTGAGTTTTATGAGAATGGAAAATATGTAATTGAAAAAAATTTTACTGGTATGGAAATGGTTGATTATTATACCAACCTTGTAAAGAAATATCCAATAATTTCAATAGAAGATCCTTTTGACCAGGATGATTTTGAATCATATGCTAATTTAACAAGAAAAATAGGCTCAAAAATCCAGATAGTTGGAGATGATTTGCTGGTAACAAATGTTGAGAGGATAAAGAAAGCAGTTGACCTTAAACTGTGTAATGCTCTTTTATTAAAGCCAAACCAGATTGGTACTATAACAGAAGCAATAGATGCTGCAAATCTTGCATTTAAGAGTAGGTGGAATGTAATGGTTTCGCATCGCTCTGGAGAAACAGAAGATGCGTTTATTGCAGACCTTGCCACAGGGCTTGGATGCGGACAGATAAAGCTTGGAGCTCCGTGCAGGGGGGAGAGAACATGCAAATACAACCAGTTGATTAGAATTGAGGAACAGCTTGGCAAAAAGGCTTATGCAAGATGGAAAAACCACTAGTTCTTATCATTATGGATGGATGGGGAATAAGAAAAGAAAAAAAAGGCAATGCCATATTAAATGCAAAAACACCAAACTATAATTTCTTAATGAAAAATTATCCTCACTCTACATTATTTCCTTATGGTGAGTATGTTGGATTGCCGCCCGGTTTTATAGGCAATAGTGAAGTAGGCCATTTTAACATAGGTGCTGGCAGGATTGTGCATCAGGATTTGACAAGGATTAACAATGCAATAAAAGACAAATCATTTTTTAAAAACAGGGTTTTGCTTAATGAGCTAAGTAAAGTAAGGAAAAACAAATCAAGCCTGCACATAATGGGACTTTTGAGTGATGCAGGGGTTCATTCCCATATAAACCATTTGTTTGCTCTATTAAAGATGGCAAAGAACAATGGAATAAAAGATGTTTTTATTCATGTCATAACAGATGGAAGAGATTGCTTGCCTGGAACTGCAAAAAAATATATTAAATTACTTGAAAAAAAGATATCAGAACTAAAAGTCGGAAAGGTAGCAACTGTAATAGGAAGATATTATGTAATGGATAGGAACAACAGATGGGCAAGGGTAAAAAAGGCCTATGATACAATAGTTCATGGTCAGGGTTTTAGCTCAATTTCTGCATTAAATGCATTTAGCAGTGCTTTAGGAAAAGGACAAACAGACGAGTTCATAAGCCCAACTGTTATTAAAGATTACAAGGGCATGAACAAGAAAGACTCAATAATAATATTTAATTTCAGGTCAGACAGGGCAAGAGAGATAAGTTATGCTCTTACTAATAAAAATTTTAAGCATTTCAGGACAGGCTCAAAATTCAGCCTTGTATGCATGAGTGAATATGATAATAAAATAAAAGCCCCTGTTTCTTTTCCTTCTCCTGAAATCAGAAATAATCTCGGAAAGGTCTTGTCAAAAAAACAAATGAAACAGCTAAGGATTGCAGAGACAGAAAAATATGCCCATGTTACTTTTTTCTTTAACAGCGGAGTTGAAAAGCCAAACAGAAATGAAGACAGAATAATAATTCCAAGCCCGAAAGTTGCAACCTATGACCTAAAGCCAGAGATGAGCGCTTACAAGATAAGGAATAATGTTGTTAAGAGAATCAAATCAAAAAAATATGATGTTATAATAATTAATTTCGCAAATCCTGATATGATTGGCCACACTGGAGTTTTAAAAGCTGCTATAAAGGCTGTAGAAATAACTGATGATTGTGTTGGTGATGTTGTAAGAGAAGTTCAAAAACTAAATGGTATTGTCTTGATTACAGCAGACCATGGTAATTGTGAGGAAATGACTGGAAAAAGAAAAACTTCTCACACAACAAATAAAGTGCCATTTATTCTTGTTTCAGACAAAAAGAAAAAAATTAAGTTAAGAAATGGAATCCTCGCAGACATAGCTC
>CAYWLA010000066.1:0-7118 GCA_964458955.1 uncultured Methanosarcinales archaeon | reverse complement strand
TTCCATCTGTCCCTATTCTTTCAACAAGAATCTTTTCCCCTCCTAGCTCTATTTCAACACTTTTATCTCTTTTAGAAGAGCCTAGGCTTATGCTTACAACATGCTTCATATTATCATCTGTTATTATGTAATGCAATCAAAATTTAAATACATTATGGTAATATAAAGTATATACTAACCATTTAATTTTACAGACAAAAAACAACAGCTTTATAAACGCCTATTAGTTCTCTAAAAAAAGCTCAGTAAAAGTATTTAAATCTTAAACTGGATGATTTAAATATCATAAACAACTAAACAAGCCTGAAAAAAAGTCTTTCAGTACAAAGTTTAGCAACTAAACTTGTTCTTGAAGGAAGGCTTTATTAAAAGGCTTATTTTTGCATTAAAACCTGTAATTTAGGTTTATTTAGCAAATTAAAAGGCAATACAATGGCAAAAGCAAGAAATCCAAGACACGGAAGCATGCAGTTCTGGCCTAGAAAGAGGTCTAAACGAGCTTATGCTAAAGTAAGGTCTTATGCCAATTCAAATGAGAAAAACATACTTGGATTTGCAGGCTATAAAGTAGGAATGACTCACCTTTTAATCAAAAGCACAAGGCCAAACTCAATGACTCAGGGAGAATCAATATTCAGGCCTGTAACAATAATAGAATGCCCTTCACTAAAAGTTGCAGCAATAAAGTTTTACAAAAGAACTGCATATGGATTAAAAGCAGTTAACCAAATATTATCAAAGAATTTTGACAAAAACCTAAAGAGAAAGATGCTCATACCAAAAAAAGAAAACAACCAGAAAGAGCCAGAATCTTATGATGAATTAAGGCTTTTGGTTTATACACAACCTGGCTTAACAGGGATAGGAAAGAAAAAGCCAGAACTCTTTGAGACTGCAATTGGCGGAACAAAAGAAGAGCAGCTTGCTTATGCAAAGGAAAAGCTTGGCAAGGAAATAATTGCAACTGAAATCCTAAAGCCAGGGCAGTTAGTTGATGCCCATTCTATTACAAAAGGAAAAGGCCTGCAGGGTGTTATCAAAAGATTTGGGGTATCATTAAAATCACATAAATCAGAAAAAAAGAAAAGGTCAACAGGAAACCTTGGACCCTGGAACCAATCTTCTATGTGGAGGGTTGCACAGCCAGGCCAGATGGGTTACCACCTTAGGACAGAGTATAACAAGCTGATAATAAAAATTTCAGACAAGCCAGAGGGCATAAATCCAAAATCAGGCTTTAAGTATTATGGCCTTGTGAAGAACAGCTATATCCTGGTTAAAGGGTCTATACAAGGGCCTGCAAAAAGGCTTATAAGATTAAATTATGCTATAAGGCCGCATAAAAGAAAGCATTCAGAAACATTTGAAATAGAGCATATTAACACTCAAAAATGAAAATACCAATATTAAATATATTAAAAGAAGAAATTGGAAAGCAGGAGCTTCCTGTTCAGTTTGAGGAAGAGGTAAGGCCGGATTTAATAAAGAGAGCTGTTATCTCAATACATGGCAATGCAAGGCAGGCTTATGGAGCAGATCCTATGGCTGGAAAAAAATCTTCTGCAAAGTTGTCAAGAAGAAGGCATGTTTACAAAACATCTTATGGAATAGGAATTTCAAGGGTTCCAAGAAAAATAATGAGCAGACGTGGAACAAGAATGAACTGGGTCGGTGCCTTTGCACCTGGAACAGTTGGCGGAAGAAAAGCACACCCACCTAAAGCTGGCAAAGACTGGACAAAGAAAATCAACAAAAAAGAAAGAAGAAAAGCAATAAGAAGCGCAATTGCAGCAACACTGTCAAAAGAGCTTGTAAGCAAGAACCATATTATTCCTGATAATTACCCGTTTATAATAGAAAACAAATTTGAATCACTGAAAAAAACAAAAGAAGTAGAAGATGTTTTGAAAAAAATAGGCCTTGAAAAAGAGATTGAGAGAGTAAGTGAAAAGACAATAAGAAGCGGAAAAGGGAAGAAAAGAGGAAGAAAATACAAAAGCAAAACAGGGCCGTTAATCATAGTTTCAAAAGACTGTAACCTATTGAAAGCAGCAAAAAACATAGAAGGAATAAATGTAATAATAGTAAAATCACTTAATGCAAAATCATTAGCACCATCAGCCAGTCCTGGGCGCTTAACAATATGGACGCAGGATGCAGTCAAAGAATTAGGAGATAAAAAATTATTCATGTAAAATGGAACCATATAAAGTTATCAAATATCCTTTGTCAACAGAAAAATCTGTTAGGCTTATGGAATCAGAGAATAAATTAGTCTTTACTGTACATAGGAGTGCAACAAAACAGGATGTAAAGAAGGCTATTGAAGAGATTTTCAAGGTGAAAGTATTAAAAGTAAATTTATTGATAAATGGCAATGAAAAAAAGGCATATGTCAAGCTGAGTGATGATACACCAGCTATTGACATTGCAACACAATTAGGGTTGATGTAAAAATGTGGAGGGAAAATAAAGACTAGAGGAAGAGTGGGACTTCAACGAAGTTGAATGCCGCACATGTTTTTCCGAGGTTTTTATTAAAAAGCTCATGGGTAAGAATCTTATACAACAAGCTAGAGGAAAAGGAGGCCCAACATACAGGGCGCCTAGCTTCAGGTATAAAGGAAAGGCATCTTATTTTATCCCTGCTGAAGGCAGATTAAATGCAAAGATTGTTGATATAATAAGATGTGCAGGCCATTCAGCGCCATTAATTGTATTAGAACACGAGAATAAAATCAGAAACCTAATGATTGCACCTGAAGGAATAAAAGTAGGGGATGTTGTTGAATATGGCGAGAAAATACCTGCAGAAAATGGCAATATGCTCTTGCTTAAGGATGTGCCTGAGGGAACATTAGTTTATAATATTGAAGGCCAGCCAGGTGACGGAGGAAAGTTTGTAAGGTCATCCGGAACATTTGCAAGAGTGATTTCAAAAATGAAAAGCAAGGTTGTTATTCAGCTGCCATCAAAAAAAGAAAAAGAATTTCACCCAAACTGCAGGGCAACCATCGGCGTTATTGCTGGTGGAGGAAGGAAAGAAAAACCATTTTTGAAAGCAGGAAAGAAGTTTTATGCAATGAAGGCAAAAAACAAGCTGTGGCCAAGCATATCAGGAACATCCCAGAATGCTGTTGACCATCCATTTGGAGGCTCAAGCTCACACCACAAAGGAAAACCAACAATAGCGCCAAAAAATGCACCTCCTGGAAGGAATGTTGGTGCATTGCATCCAAGAAGGATGGGAAGGAAGAAGAAATAAAATGGCAAAAAAAGAATTTACTTACATGGGAAAAACTCTTGAAGAGTTAAACAAGATTAGCATTAATGACTTTGCAGAGTTAGTTCCTGCAAGGCAGAGAAGAAGCCTTAAAAGAGATAATACACACTCACAAAAGATATTTATGGGCAAGGTAAGGAAAAGCAATAACATAAAAACCGAATGCAGGGATGTAATAATTATTCCTCAGATGATTGGAAAAAATGTAAGAATTCATAATGGAAAGGAGTTTGTCCCTGTATTAATCCAGCCTGAGATGATTGGCCACCGCATTGGTGAGTTTGTACCCACAAGAAAAAGGGTATCACATCATTCACCAGGTGTTGGAGCTACAAGATCAAGCGCAAGTCTTTCAGTAAGGTAAAAAAAATGTCACCATACAAATATTCAGCAACAGTAAATGAGCATAGGGTAAAGGCTGTTGGATTATTGATGCCCATATCAACAAAGCAGAGTATTGAAATATGCAACCTTATCAGGGGGAAGAACCTCCAGAAAGCAAAGCAGATATTAAGTGAAGCTAAGGACATGAAAAGACCTATTCCATTTAAAAGATTTACAGAAGGTGCAGGCCATAAGCACGGAATTGGGCCTGGAAAATATCCTGTAAAGGCATGCAGCGAAATATTAAATTTAGTAAATTTAGTCGAGGCAAATGCACAGCACAAGGGACTGGATACATCAAGCCTTGAGATAATACATATATGCGCTAATAAAGGTCCTAAGTCATGGCATTATGGCAGGCAAAGCAGGATAAAGATGAAAAGAAGCCACATTGAGATTGTTGTTGAAGAAAAAGAAATTAAAAAAGAAAAAAAGAAAGATGCTGTTAAGGAAAAACAATCAGAAGTAATCAAAAAACAGGAGAAGAAAAAAGAAATTAAGCAAATAGAAAAAGCTGAATCAAAAAAAGAGCAGCCAAAGGATATTAAAAAACCAGCAGAAGAAAAAAAGGAAGTAACAAAAAAAGAAATTAAAACAGAAAATGTTCCAGCTGCTGCTGAACTGGCAGAAAAAGCCAAATCAAAACAAGAAAACAAAAAGGCATCTGCGGTTAATAAACTCACAAATAAAAAAGAAAGCGAAGTGGATAAAAAATGATTGAAAGGCAAATTGTTGCACAGAAAAAGAAGGAATATCAAATCCAGGAGATGATATCTAAAAATGTAAAAGGCTCTGGCTACAGCCATACAAAACTTCAGAGAACCCCTCTTGGAGAAAAAATAATAATTTATGCAGCAAGGCCCGGATTGATTGTTGGAAGAAAGGGCCAAAGCATAATAAAACTTACAAATGACCTAAAAAATAATTTTAAGCTTGAAAATCCGCAGATAGAAATCAATGAAATAGAAAATATAAACATTGATGCAATGGTTGTTGCCGGGAAAATTGCAGAATCATTGGAAAGATTTGGAACTGCAAGGTTTAAGGGAATAATGCATAAAACAATGGAAGAGGTAATGAATGCGGGAGCACTTGGAATTGAGATTGTGATATCAGGAAAAATACCAGGAGCGAGGGCAAAATCATGGCGTGTTTATTCAGGATATTTAAAAAAATGCGGAGATATAGCAATCAATGGCGTGCTTAAGGCAAAGGTCAGTGCTATTATAAAAACAGGTGTTGTTGGTGTTAAGGTAAGCATTATGCCCCCTGATATAAAGCTGCCAGATCATATCCAGATTTTGGAAGAAAAGCAGGAAATCATAGAGGAAATTAAAGAAGAAAATCCTGTTAAGGAAGATGTAGAAGAAAAACCTAAGGCAGGTGAAGAATTAAAAAAGAAACAAGGAAAAGAAGATAAAAAAACTAAACCAAAAAAAGACGAAGTAAAAAAAGAAACTAAAAAAGCTGTGAAAAAGCCAGCTAAAAAACAACCAAAGAAAAAGGAGTAAAATGGCACTTAAGATAAAAGAAATTGAATCAATGAAGAATGATGAATTAAAAACAAAGCTTGAGGAGCTCAAAAAAGAGCTGATTAAGCATAATGCCCAGATTGCAACAGGAACAAATCCAAAGAGTCCTGGGCAGGTAAAAGTAATAAAAAAGACTATTGCGAGGATTTTGACAGTTTTAAAAACCAAAGGTGGTGAAAAAAAGCAATGAGTGATATATGTCCAAAGTGTGGACTACCCAAGGAACTATGTGTTTGTGAAACAATAGCCAAAGAAAGCCAGAGAATAAAAGTATATGTAATCAGTAAAAAATTTGGCAAAAAATATACAGTAATAGAAGGCATTGACAGCAAGGAAATTGACCTGAAAGACCTTACAAAAAAGCTGAAAACAAGGTTTGCATGCGGAGGAACAGCAAAAGAAGGAAAAATAGAGCTTCAGGGGGATCACAAACAAAAGGTTAAGGAGAACCTTATTCAGATGGGTTTTTCACAAGAGACAATTGATGTAAGATAATGGAATTCAATAAGAAAAGGCTTGCAAGAAGCGAGTTAATAGGCTTAGATGTAAAAATTGTTGAATCAGAAAACAGCTTCAATAAAGGAATAAAAGGAAAAATCATTGATGAAACAAAAAATATGTTTGAGATTAAAACAAAAGAAACAAGAAAAAAAATAATCAAAAACCAGTGTGTTTTTGAATTCAAAGAACAGAATATGCAAATCAACGGAAAATCATTATCAACAAGGCCAGAAGAAAGAATAAAACAAAGGTGAATGTTCATGAAAGATAACAAATCAAAAAAACAAAAAGAGCAAACTGTGCCAAAGAAACCAGATGTTTCCGAAAGCAAGGGCAGTGAATGCAATGATAAAAACTGCCCTATACATGGCAGCCTGAGGTTTAGAGGAAGAACATTTACTGAAAAGGTTGTTAGTGCAAAATCAAGCAAGAGTGCGATTATTGAGATAAATACGAGGCATTACATACCAAAATATGAGAGGTATGAAAAAAAGAGAAAAAGGCTTCAGGTTCATAATCCCGGATGCATAAATGCAAAAGAGGGGGATGTTGTTAAAGTGAAGGAATGCAGGCCAATAAGCAAAACAAAACATTTTGTAATAATTAAAAAGGTAAAATGAAAGCATTAAAAGCAAGAGTAACAAAGGGATTAACCCAGGGATCTAAAGTTCCAACATGCGATAATTCAGGAGCCAAAATCCTAAGGATATTTGGTGTAAAAGGATCCAAGACTGTAAAGGGCAGGATGCCTAGTGCAGGTGTTGGCGATCTTGTTATGGCATCTGTAAAAAAAGGAAATCCTGATATGGCAAAGCAGGTGGTTATGGCTGTTATTGTCAGGCAGAGAAAAGAATACAGGCGCATGGATGGAACAAGAATAAAATTTGAGGATAATGCAGCCGTGGTTTTAAAGGATGATAAGGGAAATCCAAAAGGAACAATATTCAAAGGAGCCATAGCAAAAGAGGCCTGTGAGAGATGGCCAGGCATAGCAAAGCTGGCAAAAATTATTGCGTGATAATCATGAAAAAAAAATTTTCAAGTGAATGGATAAGAAGCAAGCAGCCAAGGAAGCAGCGTAAATACAATTACAATGCCCCCCTGCATATAAAAAGTAAGTTAATGTCTGCCCACCTTTCAAAAGATTTAATGAAAAAATACAACAGAAGGAGCATTAGAGTAAGAAAAGGTGATAAGGTGACTGTATTGAGGGGCCAGTTCAAGAAAAAAAAAGGGAATATAGAAAGAGTTTATCTTAAAAAATCAAAGGTCTACATATCAGGAGTTGAAATGATAAAGAAGGATGGTACAAAGGTATTTTATCCTGTACATCCGTCAAACCTTGTTATAACAGAGCTTAACCTTGATGATAAAAAAAGAGTGGCAATAATAAACAAGTCAAAAAAAGCTGATAAAAT
>CAYWLA010000065.1:0-7250 GCA_964458955.1 uncultured Methanosarcinales archaeon | reverse complement strand
CCATTTATAGCTTCTAAGCTTTGGGGATTTTCCAAACCCGCATGACGAGCATACCTTCTTCCTAATGTGGTATGTTCTCTTGCCGCACCTGCGGCAGTGAATCATGTTCTTCTTTCCGCTTTTCTTGCCCATTGAGGCAGTTCCTTTAGACATTTTAATACTCCAAGAAAATCATTTATGCTGGTGAAACCATGATAATTGTGTCTCCCCTTAAAAAAACAACACCAAGCTTTCTTGTTAATTCTCCATTAACTTTCTCTTCAGCTTCTTCCAGAACAATATTTATGTGTATGTCAAATGCATTTAATTTTCCAACATATTGTTTTCCGTTCTTTAGTTCCACAATTACTCTCTTATTTCTTGCCTTGTTTAAAGCATCTAATGGTCTTGAATCTTCCATTTATAATCACACTCCCAAAATAATATAATCAAAGGGTAAAAGGTAGAGTATATAAACTTTACTGTATAATCTATCAGAATAATCAAAAAGCTTATAAATAATTTAAAAATCCTAAAAGATTATGGCAATAAGTCAAAGAAGATCAAAGAGAAGTGCAACAAGCTCAAGATATAAGAAGAACAGAGGCAAAAGATTAGCTGAGCAGGGCAGAGTTCCTTCATTAACAAAGGTTGATGAAAGAAAGCTAAAGGTAATTAGAACCTTGGGTGGAAATCATAAGCAGATATTGCTCAATGAGAATATTGCTAACCTTTTCGAAAGAAAAACCAAAAAATACACAAAGGTAAAGATAATTTCTGTTGTTGAGACACCTTCTAACAGGCATTTTGTAAGAAGAAACATAATGACAAAAGGCAGTTTTATCCAGACAGAGAAAGGAAAAGCAGTAATAACAAACAGGCCTGGCCAGGAAGGGACAATCAACGCTGTTTTGGTTTAATTGGTTTTCTTAATCCCAATCCCAAATTCTTTTTGCTTTACTTTCTCTTTTGTTGAGAATTTAAACTCCTTGGAAACCTTTCCAAAGACAGTTTTCTCTGAGCCTACCCTTTCATTTAATTCTTTAACATTAGATTTAACATAACTTTCAAAATCAGTGTCAAGCTCTAAACTAAGCTCTATTTTATCCATTTTGTTTAGTTCTGCCTTTTTTCTCAGGCTTTGGACTCTTCTTGTTAATTCTCTGAAGTATCCTTCATTCTCGAGCCCGGGATCTGTTGTTGTGTCAAGATAAACATCAAAATCTTTTCCAATGCCAAGAACAAATGGTTTTGGGACAATTTTCACTATGTTAATATGCTCTTTTAGATTAACTTCATTGCCTTCAAAAGATATTTTTTCTTTTCCATTACTTAATGCATTTATTACCTTATCTTTATTCTTGTTTATTAATTCAATAACATCTGCTGTTTTATTGTCGTATGATTTTCCAAGATTTTTGTAATTAATTTTAAAGTCATACCCGAGGTCAAACTTTTGTGTATATTCCAATTTTTTGATATTTGTCTGGGATAAAACCAATGATTCAACACCCTTAGCTAATTTTTTCTCATTTTTTGAGTGTATAATAACATTGTTTAATGGCCACCTTATTCCAACCTGAGCTTGTTCTCTTGCTGCAAAAATTGCCTGTATCATATCAGAAGCAAACAGAAACTCCTGCTCAAGCTTTTTGTCTGTTTTTTCGCTCGTTGGCCAATTTTCAAAATGAACGCTCCAGGATTTTCCTTTCATGAATTCCTGATAAATATGCTCTGAGATAAATGGCGTAAATGGGGCCATTATCTTTATTAATTTGTCAAAAACATACCTGAAAGTAAATGCAAGCTCTTTATCCTCTTCCTGTGTCCTGTCTCTTATAATCTTAATATAAGTCCTTGAAAAATCATTCACAACAAAATTTCTTATAGATTCTGTTGCATGAGCATAATCATATTTTTTCATGCTTTCATCAACATCATTTATAGTTGAATTTATTCTTGACATGATCCACTTATCCTCTACTTTTTCAACACCAGTATTTTTTACATCATTAAGCTTAAAGTTATTGATGTAAGTTGCAGTATAATAATATGAGTTCCAGAGTATATTAAAAAAAGGAGTTATCATTTCATCAAACATAGAAAGCCCAACCTTAACATTATTTCCAAGAGGATAAGAGCACATGAGCAATCTTACAGAATCAACCCCTCTCTTGTCAAAGATATCATTAGGATATAATATATTTCCCTTTGATTTAGACATTTTTTCTCCGTTTTCATCGCACAAAAGCCCTGTAACCGGAACATTCCTATAGCTTAAATCATCAAACAAAAGTGTTGATAAAACATGGAGTGTGTAAAACCAGCCGCGTGTCTGGTCAATTGCTTCTGAGATAAAGTCATAAGGAAATCTTTTTTCAAATAATTCCTTGTTTTCAAATGGATAATGAAATTGTGCAAACTGCGCTGCCCCGGAATCAAACCAGCAGTCAATAACCTCTGGAGTTCTTTTCATTGTTTTTCTGCATTTTGGGCATTTATACGTCAATGGATCAACAGAGCCAATATGCAGGTCATCAACCTCAACACCTGTTTTTTCTTTAAGCTCTTTTATGCTCCCTATTGCTTCCATATGATTGCATTTTTCATCTTCGCAAACCCATATGTTTAATGGTGTTCCCCAAAACTTGTTTCTTGATAAAGCCCAGTCCTTTGCCTCTGAAATCCAGTTTCCAAACCTTCCCTGTTTAAAGCTTTCAGGATACCAGTTAATCTTATTGTTATTTTTAACTAATTTATCCCTGAACTTTGAAACAGAGATAAACCATGCATCCATTGCATAATAAATCAATGGGCAGCCAGTTCTCCAGCAGAAAGGGTATGTATGCTTGATAGGATAGCTAACAAACAGCTTTCCTTCTTTGTCCAATCTTTTTATTATATCTGGATCACAGTCCTTTACAAACCTTCCTTTATAGTCAATTACCTCTTTAGTGAACTTGCCCTCAAGGTCAACTGGATTGACAAAATCAATTCCTTTTTCCCTGCAGATATTGAAGTCATCCTCACCAAAAG
Organism: uncultured Methanosarcinales archaeon; assembly: GCA_964458955.1. Lineage (GTDB taxonomy): Archaea > Nanobdellota > Nanobdellia > Woesearchaeales > CG1-02-33-12 > CG1-02-33-12. The sequence continues at coordinate 4,235 of CAYWLA010000065.1, read as the reverse complement.
CTGGTGCCTGGTGAACAAAACCTGTTCCCTCTTCTGTTGTTACAAAATCAGCAAGAATAAACTTAAATGAATTTTTAACCTTTCCTTTAAAATAATCAAACAAAGGAGCATATTCAAGATTTTCAAGCTCTTTTCCTTTTAATGTTTTTATTATCTTTTTATCTTTATCAGGAAAATACCTTTCAAGCAAGTCTTTTGCAATAAGATAATATGCTTTTTCTTTTTTCTTGTCTGAAAAATCTGTTTCAACAATTACATAATTTATATCATCCTTAACTGCAATTGCAAGATTGCTTGGAAGAGTCCAGGGTGTTGTTGTCCAGACCAGATAATAAAGTTTCTTGCCTTTTTCAAGCTCAGGAAATTTTTTATAAATATTATCTTTTGCCTCAAATCTTACTGTAACAGTCATGTCCTCAACTTCTTTGTAGCCAAGTGCAACCTCATGGCTTGATAATGGTGTTTCACAGCCAACGCTGTAAGGCACTACTTTATAGCCCTTATAAATAAGTCCTTTATCAAATAGTTTTTTCAGTGCCCACCATTCGCTTTCCATAAAGCTTGTGTCCATTGTCCTGTATGGATTTTCCAAATCAACCCAGAAAGCCATTCTCTCTGTCATGTCAGACCATTCTTTTACATAAGAGAAAACATCTTTCTTGCATGTCTCAATAAACTTGCTAACGCCAAATTTGTAAATATCTTTTTTTGTTTTAAGCTTGAGTTTCTTCTGCACTTGTATTTCAACTGGCAGTCCATGGCAGTCCCATCCCCCTTTTCTTGGAACTGCAAAACCCTTCATAAAATTGTATCTGCAGACAAGGTCTTTTGAAACACGGGCTTCTACATGATGCAATCCAGGCAGAGCATTTGCAGTTGGCGGCCCCTCGAGCCATGAGAATAATTGCTTTTTGTCTTTTGGATTTTCCTGAAGAGAATCATAGATAATCTTCTTGTTTTTCTTCCAAAATGCAAGTATTTCTTTTTCTATTTTCTCAAAATCATATTTTTTGTCCATTTTCCTTGATTTAATCTATTCTTATTTATATTTTATGATTATATATCAATCTTTCTGTAAAATAAACAAAAATTAATAAATCAAAGGATATTTTTCTATTGCATGAAAATAAATACCCAAATATTGGATACAATACTAAAAAAAATCTTAGATTTAAAACCAGATGAAAGTTTTTTGGTTATAACTGATGAGCCAAAAAAAGAATTGGCAATGCAAATTTATGAATATGCAAAAAAAATAACCCGCTCTGCAAGAATAGAGATTATTGAAGAACTTGAAATGAGTGGACAGGAGCCAGATAGAAAAACTGCTGAACTGATGCTTGATTATGATGTCCAGTTTTACCTTACTTCAAAATCATTATCGCACACCAATGCAAGGCGGGATGCAACAAAGAAAGGCCACAGGATAATTTCATCCCCTGGATTAACAGAGGATATGATGAACAGGTGCGTTGATATTGACTATGACTGGCTTATAAGGCTTCATAAAAAACTCAGGCCAATTGTATTAAACTCAAAAGAAATCCATATTAAAACAAAAGCCGGAACAGATATAAAAACAGCAGTGCATGACACAATAAGCGAGAGTGATAATTTTCTAAAAAACAAAAAAGGGGCTTTTGGAAACCTGCCAACAGGAGAAATTGACAGCGGGATATTAAGGGAAAAAACAAATGGAACAATTGTTTTTGACGGCTCTTTTCCTGGCATTGGAATCCTGAAAAATCCTGTAAAAGTTGAGGTTGTTGATGGAACAGGAAAAATTATCCTTGATAATAAAGAAGCAAAGAAGATGAATGAAATGCTTTCTTCAGTCGGAGAAAAAGCATTCCTGCTTGCAGAGCTTGGTATTGGAACAAACCCAAAGGCAAAAATTACAGGAAATATTTTGGAAGATGAAAAGGTTCTTGGAACTGTGCATTTTGCATTCGGAAACGACTTAAGCTATAATGGAACAAATAATATTCCCCTGCATTTGGACGGTGTCATAAAAGAACCAACAATAGAAGTTGATGGCAAAACCATAATGAAGAATGGAAAGCTTTTGATTTGATTGAAACCATGTTCTTTTATCAAAAATTGTTAAGATTAAATTATAGTATTTGTGGAAAACATATTTTATTCAAAATGTTAATGTAATCCTGCAGGTGCCTTGTAATAAGAAAATTGTTTTTCACATGCTCATGGCCGGCCTTGCCTAATTTATCGCGAAGTGATTTGTCTCTCAGTATGTTTAATGCCTTGGTTATGCCATCTTTTTCATCCTTAATAATATAACCTGTTTTGCCATTGATTACCTGCAATGGAATCCCTCCAACTGCTGTTCCAAAAACAGGTGTTCCTTTCCATAATGCCTCAGCCACAGTCAATCCAAAGCCTTCCCTTAGAGAATTCTGAAATACAAAAGCAGATTCTCTCTGCAGAATATTAACCAGCAAATCATTCTTTTGTGTTATTGTGTAAATGTCTTTAAACTTGTCAGCAGTCTGTCTTATTTTATGGTATAAAATTGGACCTTGCGGGTCATCACTTGCCATATCACCCATAAAAACCATCTGGCAGTCCTCTTTTTCCCTTATTTTCTTGAACATATTAATCACACCAATATGGCCTTTCCATGGGTCAAACCTCCCAATCTGTGTGATTATTGGCTTGTCCATATCAATCCCTGATTTTGACAATAGCCTTTTTGCTTTGGCATGGCTGATATTTTTATTTTTTACAGATAAGGGGTCAATGCTTGGGTGAATAATTATTTGGGGTTTTCTTAAACGCTTTATTCTAAACTTTTTGGATGAAATAACAACACCATCATATTTTTTTATGAATGGTAGCAGGAAATCCAATGCCTGATTATTAGGATTTGAAATATCTATATGGCACCTCCATATCCATTTATTTCTTTTGTTATAATTAGCAATCATCCCCAATGGCTGCGGATCATGTGCAATAACAACATCATGCTCATTAATATGGTTTATCATGGAATTTCTTTTGCAATACTCAAGGTATATCTTCTTGTGGTTGCTTGTCATGTTTCCTTTTTTTCCCTGAAGAAAATTATGCATTTTTTTTGTTACATTAAAGAAAGAATGGCTTCCCAAAACAACACGCCATCCTGTGTCTATGCCAACATCATTCATAAGAAAAACCAATGAATTCAGAATTTCCGCAACACCCCCTCCCATTGATGTTGCGTTTATATGCACAATGTGCCTGCCATGAAGAGGCACTGCGCTTCCCCTTATTTGTTTTACAACTTTATTTCCAACAATTTTTTTGTAATTATCAAGTTTAGGAATCATTTTTCACACTCTTTTTGATTATCCTAATCTTTAAATTAGTTGAATTATTTAAATTTTTTGAATTGTTGGCTGTGTAGAATCTCGCTTATAATCCAAAAACTTATATAAAATATCTATATCATATAATAAAGAATAACAAATGAAGATATACTATGCAAGCCAGTCTTTCTATCCCCATATAGGCGGAGTACCCACTTATCTTCTTAATCTCTGCAAAGAGATGGTAAAGAATGGCAATGAGGTTGTTGAAGTCCATTTAAGACCGTCTGGAGATGAAAACCAGGATGAAATAAAGGGCGTATCTATTTTTAGGGTTCCTAAAGAGCCTATTGACTCTAGGATAATGGAAGGTTACAGCAAATTTAAAGAAGAAGTGTACAAAGAATGCCATTACAATAAGAATGAGTTTAGAAAGCCTGCAGACCAGATGGAAGGGTTTTCTGATTTTAATACTGTAAATGGGTATTTTGGGGAAAAAATAAAAGAGCTTCTTGAAGAAGATCATGCCGATATTGTGCATATACATGATTTCCAGCTTCTTTTTGCTTACAGATATGTCCCAAGAGGAACTCCATTGATTTTAACATGGCACATACCTTTCATTGAAAATATATCAAAGCCGCTTTCAGAGTTCCTTATAAAAAATTTAAATGAATATGATAAGATAATTTTCTCTTCGCCAGAGTATATAGAAGCAGCAGTAAATGCAGGCCTTTCAAGAGACAAAACAGAATTAATTTATCCAATAGCAAATACAAAATTATTCAAAGTTATGGATGTTAATAAGACAGTTGTAAGAGAAAAATATGGTATCCCTAAAGATTCAAAAGTTATATTATGCGTACAGCGTGTTGATGCAAAGTGCGGTCACGAACAGCTTATTAAAGCTATGCCAAAAATACTAAAAGA
>CAYWLA010000064.1:0-7476 GCA_964458955.1 uncultured Methanosarcinales archaeon | reverse complement strand
CATGGCAAGACAACATTCAGCGACAACCTTTTGGCTGGAGCAGGAATGATGTCAAAAGAGCTTGCAGGAAAACAGTGCGTCCTTGATTTTCATGAGGATGAGAAAGAAAGAGGAATAACAATTGACACAGCAGCTGTTTCAATGGTTCATACTATTGAGGGAAAGGATTATCTCATCAATTTGATGGATACACCAGGGCATATAGATTTTAGTGGAGATGTCACAAGGGCAATGAGAGCAGTTGACGGCTGTATTGTGCTTTGCGATGCTGTTGAGGGAGTAATGCCTCAGACAGAGACTGTTCTCAGGCAGGCATTAAAAGAAAATGTAAAGCCCATTTTATTCATAAACAAGGTTGACAGGCTGATAAAAGAGCTTCAGCTTAAACCAGAGCAGATGCAGGAAAGGTTTGTAGGCATAATAAACCATGTAAACAGGCTCATAAATGAAATAGCAGACAAGGAATTCAAGAACAAATGGGATGTAAATGTAATGGACGGCTCTGTATGCTTTGGAAGTGCTTTCCACAACTGGGCAATGTCTGTAAATTATATGAAAAAGAAAGGTATCAGCTTTAAGGATATAATTAATGCTTATGAATCAGGAGATCACAAGCCATTAGCTGATAAAGCTCCGCTGCATGAGGTTGTTCTTGATGCAGTCATTCACCATCTTCCTAATCCAGTACAAGCACAGGGCTATAGAATCAAAAAAATATGGCAGGGTGATCTTGAAAGCGAGGAGGGAAAATCACTTTTATCATGCAATTCAAAAGGGCCATTATTTTTTGTTATAACAAAAATTGTTGTTGATCCACAGGCAGGGGAGCTTTCCTGCGGAAGAATATTTTCAGGAACAATAACTAAAGGGATGGAAGTTTATCTTAACAGGGAAAAGAAAAATCTCAGAATTCAACAGGTGTTTATCTATAATGGAGCAAAGAGAGAAATTGTCAATAATGCTCTTGCAGGAAATGTTGTTGGAGTCGCAGGTGTAAAGGCAATGCCTGGAGAAACAATAACCTCAGAGCCAACAGAGCCTTTTGAGAAAATTACCCATATATTTGAGCCAGTTGTTACAAAAGCTATTGAAGCAATGAGAGCATCAGACCTTCCAAAGCTTATTGAAGTTTTAAGAAGAGTAAGCAAAGAAGATCCCACTATACAGATTGAGATTAATGAAGAAACAGGAGAACATTTAATGCACGGAATGGGTGAACTGCATTTAGAAGTTATTGAAAACAGGATAAAGACAGAAAAAGGTGTTGATGTAAAAACATCGCCGCCAATTGTTGTTTACAGAGAAGCAATTATAAAAGAATCATCAGAGGTGGAGGGTAAAAGCCCTAACAAACACAATAAATTTTACTTTAAAGTAGAGCCATTGTCAAAGGAGATTATAGAATCAATGAAGAAAAAAGAACTTCCTGAAATGAGAATTAAGAAAAAAGACAATGCCCTTTGGGACAAATTACAGGTATTGGGAATGGATGCCAAGGTTGCAAGAAAAGTAAGGGATATTTACAAGGGCAATATGCTAGTAGACATGACTCGTGGAATTGTCCATATAGGGGAAATCATTGAGATGGTAATGGATACGTTTGAGGATGTTATGTCAGCAGGACCATTGGCAAGAGAGCCATGTATTAATGTAAAAGTAATGTTAATGGATGTAAAGCTGCACGAAGATGCTATACACAGGGGCCCGGCACAGGTATATCCTGCTGTCAGAGAGGGTATAAGGGGAGCTATGATGCTTGCCAACCCAGTTATTTACGAGCCTTTGCAGACATTGCAGTTTGAGGCACCATCAGACTATATGGGGGAAATATCAAAGCTTATTGCCAATAAAAGAGGCCAATTGCTTGATATGCAGCAGGAAGGAGAGCATGTAACTGTAAAAGGCAAATTGCCGGTTGGAGAGATGTTTGGAATGACATCTGACTTAAGGTCTGCTACAGGAGGTAGGGGAAATCATTTCCTCGTTGACCAGTCATTTGAAAAACTGCCAAATGAATTGCAGGAAAAGATAATAAGGCAGATAAGGCAGAGAAAAGGACTTAAAATAGAGGAGTAATTTATTATAGAAACCTTTATATATGAAATAAAAACACCTTTTTAGAGCATAATCATAAAATAATTGGAGGGATTATTATGGCTAAAGAAAAAGAACATATGAATCTTGTATTTGTAGGACATGTAGATCACGGAAAATCAACAACAGTAGGAAGGTTATTGTATGACGCAGGCTCAGTTAGTGAGCAGGAGCTAAGAAAGCTGAAAGAAAAGGCAAAAGAACTAGGCAAAGCAGGCTTTGAATTTGCCTTTGTAATGGACAACCTAAAGGAAGAGAGAGAAAGGGGAGTTACAATTGATCTGGCTCATAAAAAGTTTGACACAGGAAAGTATTATTTTACAATAATTGATGCGCCTGGCCACAAGGACTTTATCAAAAATATGATAACTGGAGCATCACAAGCAGATTCAGCTGTATTAGTTGTTGCTGCTAACGATGGGATTATGGCACAGACAAAGGAGCATGTTTTCTTGTGCAGGACTCTTGGAGTCCAGCAACTTATTGTTGCTGTAAATAAGATGGATATGAAGGATTACAGCGAGGATGTTTTCAACAAAATCAAAGCAGATGTTGAAGCATTATTGAAAACAGTTGGATATGACCCAAGCAAGGTTAATTTTATACCAATTGCTTCTTTGCCAGGGGATAATGTAGTCAAGAAGACAGATAATATGCCATGGTATAAGGGACCAACATTATTATTGGCATTGGATTTGTTTAATATACCAGAAAAACCAACAAATCTTCCATTAAGGCTCCCAATACAGGATGTTTATAACATAACTGGAATAGGTGTTGTTCCAGTTGGAAAGGTAGAGACTGGAATTATGAAGGTTGGTGACAAGGTTATATTTGTTCCAGCAAGGGAAGGAAAAGGCATTAGCGGAGAAGTTAAATCAATAGAGATGCACCATGAGCAGCTTAAGCAGGCAGGCCCAGGAGATAATGTTGGATTTAATGTCAGAGGCATAGAAAAGAAAGATATTGCCCGTGGAGATGTTCTTGGACATGTTGATAATGCGCCAACTGTTGCAAGTGAATTCACAGCACAGATTGTTGTGTTGAATCATCCAAGTGTTATGACTGTAGGATACACGCCAGTATTCCACATACATACATCACAGGTTGCTTGCCAGATAATGGCTATTCTGAAAAAGTTAAATGCAGCAACAGGAGAAACAATTGCAGAAAATCCAGACTTTATAAAGAATGGAGATGCTGCAATAATAAAAGTTAAACCAGTTCAGCCAATAGTGATTGAAAAACAAAAAGATATTCCGCACATGTCAAGATTTGCTATCAGGGATAGCGGAGTGACAGTTGCAGCAGGAATGTGCATTGACTTGGTTAAGAAGGAGTTAAACAAGAAATAAAACTCTTTTTTATTTTTTTGTTTTTATATCATGGTGAACTGGGTTTTATCATGAAGTAAACAAGCCGAAGAGAAGATTAAAATGCAGAAAGCAAGAATAAAGTTAGCAAGTATTGACATTAATAAGATTAATGATGTATGCAAATACATAAAAGATATTGCTGAGAAAACCGGAGTTGAAATGAGGGGTCCAATACCTCTTCCTACAAAGAAGCTTAAAGTGACTACAAGAAAGAGCCCAGATGGCGAAGGAAAGGCATCATGGGAGAGATATGAAATGAGGATACACAAGAGGTTAATTGATCTTGCTGTTGATGAGCGTGCTTTAAGGCTTGTTATGAGAGTCCCTATCCCAGAAGACCTGAATATTGAGATAGAGATGATGGAATCTTAATTCTTTTTTTCAAAACTTATATAAACAAACATAATTTTCTTTTTAAATTGCCAGGGTGGCGCAATCCGGTACCGCGCGAGACTGGAAATCTCGTCCCTTTTGGGAATCTGGGTTCAAAACAGCTTCTTGCTAAGCTGGCACGCATGGAGGACATTGAATTAAAATTCAAGTCCGCCGTGCTCGCTTTGCTCGCAACAGTTGCTGAAAGTCCCAGCCCTGGCGTATATGCCCGGTTGGTGTAGTCCGGCCAATCATCCGGCCCTCTCGAGGCCGAGACTCGGGTTCGAACAGCTGGTTATGTAAAACTTTTTAATTCCATAATCAGGTCGAAAGTCCCGGACCGGGCAGCATATTATTTTGTTCCCTTTTGAGGATAAGAAAACAAACCAATATTTTGTATTTAACAGAAGTTTGAAGATTGCAATAAAACAAAAGATTATTTTTTTAACAAAGAACTATCCAATTCCTGAATATCCTTATCATCAATTTGAAACTCCAGTGCTTCAAGATTCTCTTTCAAATGCTCTTTATTGACTGATTTGAATATAGCAACAACATTTTTCTTTGAAACAACCCAATTAGTTATAATTTGCGCTTCAGTTTTATTGTATTTCCTTGCTAAAACAGAAATTATAGGGATTTTCTCAGTATTGATTTTGCCTCTGCCAAACAACTTGTATGCAGTAACCATTATATCATTCTTCTGGCAGTAATCAATAGTTTCCAAATCAGGTCCGGTCTTTGCCCAAAGACTATACTTCATTTGGTTTGTTACTATCTTATTCATTGAGTATTTTTGAGCTTCTTTTAACTGCTCTATTGAGAAGTTACACACGCCAATATGCTTTATTAATCCTTTTTTTACTAACTCATTCATAGCAGAAATTGTCTCTTTAATAGGAATATCTGGGTTGTAAGAGTGTATTAAGCACAAGTCAATATAATCTGTTTTCATTCTTTTTAGGCTTCCCTTGACAGATATTATCACATCATCATATTTTAGATTTGTTTTGAACACTTTTGTTGCTATGAATAGTTTTTTCCTGTCATAACCATCAATAGCCTTGCCAACTAATTCTTCAGTATGCCCATTACCATATACTTCAGCAGTATCTATATGGGTATAACCTAAATTAATGGCATCTCTGATTGCAGTTATGCATTCAGCATCATTTGATTTATCTTCATCTTGCTCATCACCACCCATGCCATAAGTTCCTATTCCTAGAGCAGGCATTTTAAACCCAGAATTTAATCTCTTGATAATCATAGGTATATATACTATTATTATGTATTTATAAATTTTGTTATTAAAATTATTATAATTTTGAGAGTATATTTATCTCAATTTTTAAAGAGAATAATAATGTCACCAACAGTTATTTTCTTTTGAGGTGATTTTATAAGTGATCCAAGCTCCTTATGTAAGTGGTATGTATCATTGTTGTTAAGACAATTATTCAGAATTTTTTTTGCTGTTGCATAAGTATTATTGTCTGCACATGCTCCTGCTATGCCTTTCAAATAATCTTGGCCATCAGAACCAAAACCAACAACAAAAGAATTAGGAATTTTTGAAAGAGGTTTTATAAGGTATCCTATTAATTCTTGAACTCTGCCCCCCTTTCCCCTTCCCTTGACATTTACAGTGGATTCTCCTCCACAAATATATGCAAGAGGCCTTTTTGAATTATCATCTACAAGGGACTTGAATTCATCAAACAGTTGTCGAGCAACATCAGAAGATTCATCAAAATAAGGAGTTACCCTTATTTTTGTTTCGATCCCTAAGGCTCTAAGATTTTTTTTTATGATATTTATCAAACGTTTATTATCAAATATTACAATATGTTTTACTCTTTTTTCAGATTTAAGTTGTCTTTTTGAATCTGTTTGAGAAAACAATTTATCAGGAAGAATAGAGGTAACTTTTATATCCTTTAATTTCTTAAGCATGTCTTTTTGTTGTTTACCTAAAAGAGAATATGTTTTAGTTGGTCCTGATGCAACATGCATCGCACATCTTTGTTTTCCTCCGGTAAGAATATCATCAGATAAAATAAATGTTATAATCCTTTTTGCTCTGACAAACCTCAATAGTTTTCCTCCTTTGACTTCAGAGCAACATCTTCTTGTATAATTTACCAATCTGCAATCTACATTGTTCTTTAGAAGTATTTTTATTGTTTTTTTAGCTTGTTCTAAAGATACTTTTGAGTCTAATACTTCAAACATCGAGGAGCCACCCCCTGTTGATAAAATCAAAACAATATCTTTTTCTTTAGCTTTTTTAATAAAATTAAGCAGTTTCATACTTCCTTGGATGTTTTTTTTGCTCAATATAGGATGAGTTGCATTTATTCTCTCTACATTGCCTTCTTTTAAATCTGGTTTCAAAGACATGTACTTACAGCCTGCAAGCTTATCTTTAGGGATATGGGATAACATCGTTTTGATAAACAGATCAACAGATTTTCCCCAACCTACAACAAAAACCATGCCTTTATTAAAAGCAATTTTAGATAAATTATCAGACAAAACTTTATTAGATTGATTAACTGCCTGCTTCAATGATTTAAAGCATAAGTCTTGAAGTTCTTTAATGTTGATTTTTAACAGTTTCAATATTTCCTTTGCAGAGTTATCCACACCGTTAATATAATCTGAGGAATGGATTCTTTTAGGTATTGTACAAAGTTTTTTATCTATGATATCCCCTAATTTTTTAAGATGTATACAAGAATAAACAGAACAATCAGGCATTACAAATATCCTTTCAAAAGGAGCCAAGCATTGTTTAAGATGCAATTCGCTATCCATAGCCATTATGGTTCTCTTGATAAAATCTGCACTTTTCTCATCAGAGTCAACTTTTTCTCCCCCTATTTTCATCAAATCATTTTTGATTGATTTTTTCATTTGTTCGGTCCATACTGGTTGCCATGGTTCAAGTTTATTTGTATAATTAGTTGCAGATTCGGATAATTTTACTTTAAATTTTATACCTACTTTCTTACAGTATTCATATGTAGGTATTATATCATCATAGTTTATAGGAGTAATAGTTAATTTTACTTTAATTAACATTTTGGGAAATTCTTTCTTTAACCTTTCTATTGTGTCCATAATTTTTGCCTTCGATTTCCCTCTCTGCAAATCATTTTTATGTATGCCATCAAAACTTATTGATAAAGAAAGATTAGGAAATTTGCCTTTGTATTTTCTTAAAAACTCCAATATTTTCTCTGTTGTGACTCCATTTGTGGATACTGTCTTCAGTGCTTCTGGCTTAAAAACAAGAATTTCTTTAATAATATCCTGAAACTTTGGAGACAAGAATGGCTCTCCACCTGTTAAAGTAAGAGAAAAATCATCATCGAGATATTTTGAATTGAAAATTTTTTTTATTGTATAAGCATCTATGTCTTTCTTTTCATTTTCTTTCCATATTGTGCACATTTTACATCTTAGATTACAACGATTTGTCACAGCAACTATCAAATTCTTGATTTTGTTTTTAGTATTTAATGTCATTATATAGTGGTATACTATTCTAACTATATAAAACTTGTTCTTTTTTTGGTAATGGGACATTATTAATCTTTACTAAAGTGTTTTTTATAGAATTTTACCA
>CAYWLA010000063.1:0-7693 GCA_964458955.1 uncultured Methanosarcinales archaeon | reverse complement strand
TTCTCTTTATTCTTTTTTTTACAGAATCAATTGAGAGACCAACCTTTTTAGAAATGTCTGTAAGGGACATTCTGCAGTTTTCCTGCAATAGGTTAAGTATCACACAGTCTTTTTTATCTAATTCTTTCATTTTTCTTATAATTTAACAAAAAATACTAATATTATTTAAATCTTTCGTAGAATTTCTTTTTTTTTAAAGAAAAAGCTTAAAATTTAAGACATTTAAAGATACTAAAGATCTGTATAATACAATAAATGGAGCTATAAACCTTTATTAAAGGCGTGCTATATTTGTTTTTTTGTTTTTGTAACAGGAATCATATATTTTTTGGATTGATACTTATATTCAAAATATTTGTGAGGAAATAACTTTCTTCTAAAGAAGTCGTATACATGAAAAGAGATATTCCATAATCTATCATATTTAAGCCTAAGCATAATCTTATGGTATAAGGGTATCTTAATTTGTTTTTGCAGGTAAGCCTTCCACCATTTTAATTCTTCATCTGAAAAATCTGTTAAATTTATAACAAATTTATATGCGTCAGACAATTGAGTAAAAAAAGCTTTTTCATCCTTAATCTTACCTTCACTTTTCAAATTATTATAGATTTCTGTCCTTGGATAAGGTATTGTCCAAAAAAATTCTGTGTCATGTTCCATTTCTTTACAAAACTTGATAGTTTCTTCTATTGTTTGCGTATTCTCACCAACCATTCCAAACATCATTGTTCCACCATAGGGCATTCTGGCTTTGCGTAATATTCTGATTGCTTTTTTTATCTGATCAACTTTTATATTTTTTTTCATATTATTGAGGATTATTTGGCTACCAGATTCTATACCTAAACCCACCCTAACACATCCTGCTTTCTTTATAAGTTTAATAATCTCTAAGTTTATTGAATCTGCTCTAGCTGAGCAGTTCCAAGTAATATTTAATTTATTTCTTGTAATTTCATTACATAAATCCTTTACCCTTTTTTTTGCAAGAAGAAATTCCTCATCTATAAATATAAAATGTTTTATTTTATATTTTTTAATTAAAAATTTTAGGTCGCTAATAACTCTTGAAATTGAATATACTCTATATGAACCTTGTCCACAAATCCTAAAACAAAAAGTACATTGGCCAACACAACCAAGACTGGTGAGAAACACCAAATTCCGTTTAAAGCCTGCAAACTTATTGAAATTATTTACATACTTTTCCATATCTAACAGATGATATGCAGCTCTTGGGATATCATCAAGATTTCTTATTAATGGTCTTGGCTCTGTCTTGACAATTTTTCCTTTGCTTTTATAGTATAGCCCCTTGATAGCCTTTAAGTTTTGCTTTTTGTTGATGGCATTAAGAAGTTCAACTACTGTGATAACCCCTTCCCCATATACAATAAAATCTGCACCCATTATATTAAGTGCATGCTCAGGTATTGAAGAAGCCAGACCCCCCCCAATAATTATCTTTTTCTGAGGATATTTTCTTTTTATTATATTAATAATATTTTGAATAAAAGAATAGGAAGTTATTAGACCTGATATCCCTACAATATCAAAATCTTGGGATAATATTAGCTTGGAGAGGCTAATCTCATTTATTTTATGTTTATATATTTCAAAATCAAGAATCTTGACTTTGTAGTTTGATTTTTCCAATACGGATGCAATTATGGGCAAGCTATAAGTAAAACAAGGTTCTTTTTCTAGCCTTAAGGGAGGCATAATTAATAATATTTTTTTAATCATAAAATATGGATAAAAGATAATTATTATTAAGCTTTTCTAAAAAATTGACTTTATTTAATCTCCAGCATATCCTAGAGCAAGAAATATATTTCAGATTAATTATAACTTAACCTTTATTATCAATCATCTTATTAATTAGCTTAACTACTCTCTCAGAATCTTTGTTATCTAACTTATAGCATTGTTCATAAATAAACTTTTTTGCCTTCTTTGCAAGCTTTTTTCTCATATTTTGATTTTCTAAAACAGATTTAATTGCTGGCTTGATGTCCTTTGGTTTATAAACTCCAATAGCTGCCCCACTTTCTGCATAAGGTAGTACATCAGGCTTGCCAGAAAGGTTTATTATTATCAAAGGTTTTCCCATAATCAAAGCTTCAAAACCAGTAGTGGATGCTACAGTTAACATAGCACTACATCCTTTCATCAAAGGATGTAAATATTTTTTTGTTAATATTCCCCTCACACGAGATTCTTTTATTATTCTTTCATATTTTTTAGTGGAATACTCTGAGGGATGAGTTTTTATTACAAGTTGTAAGGAAGGAATTGATTTTACAGCCTTGCATACACATCTAACTGCTTCTTCCACATAAGGAAAGGTTTGAGTGGTAAAAAGAATGTATTTTTTTGATGGATCAAGATTTATCTCCTTTTTAATGTCTTCTTCCATTTTTGCATTAAATCCAGTAAGATTATCAAACTGTGGCGCTCCAGTAATTACTATTTTCTCTTTGGGGACACTTTCATGGATTAGTGCTCTTTTTGCACTATTTCCCCAAACAGCTATCTTATCAACAGCAACAGGAACAAAACCAGATACATAACCCATTGCACCATGTTGGATGCACATAGTCTTTATACCTCTTTGTTTAGCTAAAGCAACAGCAATGTCTCCTAATGTTGTCTTTTCATTAAGAACAACAAAAAGTTTTGGTTTTTCAAAAGAAAGCATGTTGTTTATTATCTCAATATGTCTTATCATCTCAGGAAAATATATTAAAAAAAGATAACCTAAATTCTGCTTATCAAATTCTCCTGTTTTCAATAGCTCTTTGTATCTGTTTTTAAGTGGTTTCCTTGCTTTTCTTATGTTTCTTGATGATTCTTTTGTAAAATAGCCCTCAATATCATTATAGGCTATATTCCTTTGCTTTAGTTCTTTCGCAACATTGTTTGTGAAGCCATCCCTTTTCACAACCAAGGCTTTTTCCTTCAGCATTTTTATTATAGGAATACTTGTATTAATATGACTATGTGTATAAATTAAAAACAAAACTTTTCCTTTATTATCCGGATTGGGTTTAGAAATTATATGCCTCATTAACATCTTACATTGTTTCACAAAATTCACAATTGGAGAAACAAGTATTTTAGTTTGTTTAGTTAATATAAGTTCATACTCAGACCTGTCAATTAAAGATATCCCCCTATAAGTTAAAAAATCTTCATATTTTCTTAAAAAAGATATTATTTTCTTTTCCATTGTTTATTCCTTTCACAAAAAAGTTAATTTTTAAGATGTGTCTAAAATATTTTCAAAAACCTTTATATTAACTCTCTTGACATTACCCAAAGGTAATGTATTCTTACTACTATAATAGGGATTCTTTTGAATTTCAACAATTTTGCAATTGCAAGCCTGTGGCTACCTGAATTTTCTAATATATAATTGCCCTTACGGTCAATTGATACACGGATTTCATTAATTCTGTTATAATGCCCCTTTTTATTTTCTTTTTTAAGTTCTTCCTGTGTTTTATATCCATTCTTTTTGATACTATGGTATGCTGAAATTAATATTTTGAAGTAATTATCAACCTCTTCCTGTGTTCTGCACCAGTAGCACCTGCCATAATCTTTAGCTTTAACAAATTTTTGCATATTTTTGTATTGATATGTTTCCTGGTAAGGAACCTTATCAACAAAGATTTCCTTGACAGTCTGGTGAATTGATAATTTTCTTTCTTTTAGATCCCAATCTCCAGATTGTATGTAAAATGATGTGCCTTTTTGCTCAGCAATATAGTTAACTTTATTTGGATTAACATAACTTACCTTATATACATTTCGCAGAGTAGTTTTGCCTATCCATAAATTCTTCTCTTTAAAAAATAAGTTGTGCTTGCATCTGAATTTAAAAAAGTCAAAATATAGTTTCTGAGTTTTTTCATTACCTAAAATAATATTCAAAGGATAATCAATAATAGGATTCCAAAAGAACTGAAAAACAATCCGTGGCAATTGTTTTACTGAATGAAAAAGACCATAATATCTCAAAAAATCAAAATACTTGTAATGCCATTGATAAAATGATTTATTAATATTCATTTATAAGTTTTATTTTTTATTTTGAATCTTGTAAATACCACTTATCCATCTTGCCTTCTTCCTGCGAGGGATTATCCTATAGCTCAGTGCAGACAGCAATGAAAACAAGTTATATTTTTGCCTATAATTATTCTTGCTGCCACAAGCTGGACAAAGGGCAACATCACTTTCAATATAAAAATTCCCTAATCTATACCTTAGAAATTTTTCAAACCAATTTTGTTTTCTTTCTTTATTAATGTATATTAATTTTTTCAGGTTAAAATTAGTAAAAAGGCTTTTGTAAGAGTTTTCATTAAAAATCCTTAAATCCCTGTTAGCATGGTAAATTGTTCCGCAATCTTGGCATTTTGTAAAACCCTCCCTAAGACACTGTTTGTATGGTGTAGTAATCAAGATATATTTTTTTGAAACTCTCATTAGTTCATCTAAGGTTTTTTTATAAACCTCCAAAGATAAATGTTCTAACACGTCAGAGCATATCACAAGGTCAAATGAATTATCCTTAAAGTATAAATAATCCGCATTCATCAATTTTTTCTTGCATTTCACATATTTTAACCCTTCTTCGCTAACATCAACACCATAACAGTCAAATCCTCCCTTATGTAACTTATTAATAAGCTGGCCATTGCCACATCCAACTTCAAGAACTGTTTTAACATCTTTTGGAACCAAAGAAATTGTCTTATTTACCCTCTCTAACACAATTTTTGATGATAAAGGGCTTTTCCATAACCCTTTTTGTCCGTAATATTCTTGATCATAGTCTACCATTTTTTCTCTAATTTTTTTAATATTAGCATGTAACCTGTTTTTTTTAATGAACTTATTCCAAATCTGTAAAGCAAATTAAATAAGGGAAAGATGAAAAATAAAGGTGTATCCAGAATACTGAGAAACAATGGTGCTTTTCTGTATTTTAATTTCAACACCTTAAATTTACCTTTTATTGGTGTTAAAGTAGTCTGTTCTGATTTTTCATAGGTTGTTAGGTAATGAAGCAATGCCTTTGGATGATATGGTTTTATATGGGTAAAATCATCATAAAATCCAGGGTAAAGCATAGGGGTCCTTATAACAAGAACTCCATTTTTCTTTAAAACTCTTACAAGCTCTGATAAAAGCTTATATGCCTCGTTTGGTTGTAAATGTTCAATAACATGAGAGCAGTGAACACCATCAAATGAATTATCTTCAAATGGAAGTTTGGTGACATCTGCTCTAATAACATCATACCCTTTTTTAAGGCATGTCTCAACAGATTCCTTGTTATGATCAACCCCTTTTATTCTTGAAGGATAATTTAACATGAACCTTCCTGTACCACAACCAACATCTAGTATTTTATTACATTCTAACATATAGCTAAGTGCAATCTTATCATACTGTTTTTTTTGGTCAAAAGCTATCTTTCTGTAAAGTGGGATAAGTATTTTATAAATATAATTTTTTAAATACATGTTTAATATTAATTTAATATCTTATTTATAAATTTACCTAAATCATTTAATAAGGCTTTTATTTTTATTATTTTTTATAAACCTTAAAAAGATCATATCAAAAAAAGTCTTAACAACTCCTGTTTTTTTGTTGGCCAGCCATACTAAAGGTATGCTAAGCACTAGAAATACAGCCAGTTTAAGAATTGTTAATAAAATATCTCTTGACAGATTTCCAGTTATTGGAACAAGGCTAGATAATGCAAGTATTACTATTATGTATAGGAAAGGGGCATAAATCTTTGTAAAAAATTTGATAAATTGGGTAACTGTATCAATATAATACCTAAAAGAATAAACAAGTATGCATGTACCGTAAAAGAAATAACTTATTGCTGTTGCAATTGCCACCCCATTGATCCCATAGCCATTTATTATAAATAGGTAGTTTAGGGTTATTGCAATTGTTATAGAAATGGCTTGTATTAAGAGCATTTTTCTCTCTTTGTTTACTGTTATTAAAAAAATAACAGCCGGGGTCATGACAGACATGAAGAAAATAGCACAAACAAGTATCTTAATAGGAGTTATTCCTTGGATATACCTTGGGAGTATATAATATATTACAACAGGGGCTGTTATAAAGGCTAATCCTATTACAACAGGAATTAAATAAGAAATTATTAATGTTGGCTGGAATAGGTGATTTTTAAGATAACTTTTATCCCCTTTCTCACCATATCTTTCAAGAAAGCGTGGAAATATGATATAACTTATTGAGTGAGGTATAAAAGATATTATTTCTGCAGCCATTATTCCAATAGAATAATACCCCAGTTGGACCTTATCCATAAATTTTATTATCATCAGCTTATCAATGCTTAGAAGAAAAACAGACATAATACCCATTGTAAGAAGAGGAAATCCAAACCTCATAAGCTGTACTGTCTTTTTTGGCATAATGGTTATTTTAAATTTGAATTTCTCTTTTTTGAAGATATAAAAAATAACAATGCAATATGCAATCAATGAAGCAAAAAATATGCCCTCAAGCCTAAATCTTATAATCAAGGGAATAATACATATAAAATAAATTATTGAATAAACCAATAAAGTTTTTCCAACCATTAAAATCTTTTTTTCAACCCTTAAGTGGGTTTGATAGAAAAAGAAAATTCGTTGTAATATTATGATTAATGCAACAATTCTAATGCCATTTATTGTATGGGTATCTAAATTCTTTATGAAAAAAGAGGCAATAATGAAAGTTAAGCTAATAAGTAAAATAATGACCATTGCCCCAGTAAAAGCAATATTTTTTGTTTCTTTTGCCTTTTCATATTCATTCCTTCCTTTGTAAAAGGGAACTTTTTTTATTATTGCGTGAAGCAAGCCAAGATGGGAATATTGACTATAGGTTACAATAAGCATCAAAGCACTGTAAACACCAAACTCAGCAGGGCCAAGAACTTTTGCAATAACAAGCCCTGTTAGGATAGTAAAGAAATAAGCTGAATACCTTGCTAGGGTAAATATTGATGTTTCCTTTATTATTTCTTTTTCATGGGCCATTTTAAGAACTATCTCCCAATGCCTTTATAGACTATTCCCAATGAAACTATGCCTTTTTTGTCAAGGCAGTTCTTTCCGTCAATAACAACTTTAATGCCTTTTTTCTTTATTTCTTCAGGCCTAATCTCCTTAAACTCAGGATGGTCTGCTGCAATGACAATGCACTCTGCATCAAGGGCCTCATCAAGATTATCAACTGTGGACTTGCTAGGAATATAAGGGTCAAAAATTTTCAAATCTGCTCCTAATTTTTTAAGCTCATCAATGATTTCAAGTGCAGGGCTCTCCCTCATATCATCAACACCACCTTTGTATGCAACACCAAGAACAGTTATTTTTGTATCTTTAACAGACTTATCAATTTCATTAAGGCCTTCAATAACCTTTCCAACAGTATAGTGAGGCATGCTGTTGTTTATCTCTCTTGCAAGATTCAAAAACTGGTGTGTAAAGCCATTCTCCTTTGCCCTGCTTATCAGATAATAAGGATCTACTTTTATGCAGTGGCCACCGACTCCGCAGCCAGGCCAATGCGGCATAAAAGCAAATGGCTTTGTAGAAGCTCCCTTGATAACTTCCGTTATATCAATTCCCATCAT
>CAYWLA010000062.1:0-7696 GCA_964458955.1 uncultured Methanosarcinales archaeon | reverse complement strand
TTGTTTTATATTTAAAAATTGTTCCTCTGCAAGTATTTAAATATATTCTTTTCTTGAGCTGTAAAGTCTGCTGGATATGAATGAATTAGAATGGAGGTGTTAAACTTGAGAAATATATTAGAATTTTTTAAATCTGAAAAAGGAAAGTGGTTTAGTAAAGGTTTTCTTTCAGGAATATACTTTGCTATATTTTCAATTATTATAGTTGAATTAGTGTTCTTATTATTAAACCTAAAATGAAACCAAGACCACCACCAACAAGAGACCCCACAGGAATTAACTCTTTATTAATCACAGAACAGATAAAACCCCCAATTATGCTACCAATTGCAGTTACAAAAACTAATATAATCCACCCACCCCATAATGACGGTAAATCTTCTGTGGTTACATTAGCCAATTCTGTGCCTATTACCATATTATATCACAAATATATGAAAGGAGGAAGGGCTTATTTAAGCTTTTCCTCTTATACTTCTAACTTAGCCCTTTCTGAAGTGGGGAACATGGGGGTGCTAATTCTTGAAAAATAAGAAAAGTTTATATATTAAGAATGAAACATTACATATAAATATGAAAATAAAAGTGTGGGGTGTAATATCTGTTTGTTTAATAATACTCGCTGTATATAGTTATAATTCTATTTCTACTTTAGATACTTCAGTTAATAAATTAAATGATTCAATTTTTAATATAAATGAAATAATTAGTAACAACAAATTTTCAGAGAATGCAGATATAGTTTCAAATTCAACAATTTTAGTTTTAATCAAAGAACCAAAACAAGGTTTATATATTGGTCAGTTGGCGGGAGATACTTATGTAGACGAAAATGGGAAAGTTTATGGAAAAGGAACAGCTTTCTCAATTGGTGATGGTATTATTTTAACTGCTTCCCATGTTATTGAAGGTGTAGACCCAACAAAAATAGTTCTTGTTTGGAATGGAAAAGAACATAATAGGTCTATTATTAGTATCAAAATGGATTTATCAAAAGATTTTGCAATTTTAAAAACAAATTTGAATATCCCTCCAGTTAAATCAATAATTTATGAAAAATCTCATATTGGAGCTAAAATAGGATTTGTTGGCTTTCCATTAAATGAAAAGACACTTATGTTGAATGATGGTGTTATATCTTCTATCAGAAATGAAGATGATGGATATTTTTGGTATACTATAAATTCTTTTGTAAACAGGGGTAATAGTGGAGGACCAGTATTTTTAGCAGATACTGGGGAAATTATAGGTTTTGTTAGTTCAAGACAGAGTGAAGGTATTGCAATTCCACAACTAGATACTAGTAAAATGACAGAAGGAGAAAAACAACTAATGGAACTACAGATGTTCATGGCTATACAATTAGCTTCAAATTCTCAAGCAGGTATAGGACAGATAATTGGCTTAAATCAAAGAGTAATAGACGCAATTAAAATTGAGATGAACTAGCCAACCTAATCAACTCCAACCATCTATTATTCTCTTTTCCTAAGTCTAATCCTGCAAGTTTTGATGGTATTATTCCTGTCGTTGTATGTGCCTCAATAAAATTATGCTGTAAGACAATTCCAGCCATTAAGATTGGTGCAGACCACAAAGCTTTCAATCCTCTAAAGTCATCAACCCTGTCTTTTATCTTTGAGAAAACTGTTTCAATTCTTACATTGTATTTTCCTGTTCTGCTTGTGTTAATTACTTTATGCTTAACTCTTTCAACATCATGGTAAGTTTTCTGCTTAGTGTTTGCTGAAAAAACCTGTCTCATAGCTCTTGGGTAAAATTGTGCTGAATCAGTTTGTATGTATTTTGGCTTTCCCTTTTTCTTTATTTTTTCCAGAAATGTTTTTGCCTCATCAACACCATGCCCTAAGCTGTAATGTGTATCAACAATCATTCTGGTATCCCAATCAACACAAGCCCAAAATATATCATTTCTTTTTCCACGACCTATCTCTGTTTCATCAGCATAATACTTACCACTTAATTTTGGTTGTAGCTTATCAATATACTTATGAACTTTTAACACATATTTTCTGCACCAATCCAAAACTGTTATATGGCTTACGTTGTGTTCTATATGCCTTCTAAAGTGGTTTCTTACCTTTCTGCTTGACAGATTAGAGAAATACAAGTCAATACCCATAGTTATCTTAGCTTCGCTATTTTTCATCTTCCAGAAGCCTAAATCTTGTATAAATGTTTTATTACAGGACTTGCATAAATACCTCTGCTGTTTTCCTCTATTCTTTGTTGGGCTTAATCCTCTCTTGACTATCTTCTCTGATTTGCAGTATGGACATTTTATTTTTGTTTGTTTCATTGTATAATATAGTAGGTACCGAAAGTATATAAATACTTCGGTACCGAAAACATATTATTGTAATATATATCTTGCGGTACCGAAAACTATATAAAGAATAGGTACCTACTACCCTTTATGAGACTTCAAAAACAGCTTTCAAAGAGGGTAGGAGAGAAAAAATACGCCAAATATGTTATAGTGATACCACCAAAAACAATTGATAAACTGGGCTGGAAAGCAGGGGAAGAATTAGAAACAGAAGTTAAAGGAAATAAATTAGTTATTGAGAAAGATTAAAATGGTAGAAAAATCACTCAAAGAATTAAAAGAAGAATTAAAGTGGTTAGAAGAAACACCAATTTATATAGGTGGGGATGGAGCACCATCATTATTATTAATTTTATTAATTTTATTAACAGGCATATTATTTGGAATTGTTTTTTTATTGATAATCAGGTTTATACGAAAGAGTAAGTTAGAGAAAAAAATAGATGAACTCGAGAAAAAATAATTTTTTTATTATCTTATATCCAAAAGACTTAACAGCTCATCTTTTCTTTAGTTTTGAATAAAAATCACTGCTTAAGTGCGGGAATGTTCAATATCTCATCCTTGTTCAGAAGAGATATTCCTGCATCATTGCCTATAATGTCAACCCTTATTATCTTGTCTGGATTTTTTAGGTCCACTTTTTGCCTGTCAACAACATCTGTCAGCTTCATGATAAGTTCTGTTGTGTGGTATTTTTCATAGCATCTTTTTGCTATATCCATCTTCCACTTATCTTTTTCTTTAATGTCCTTAACAAGCCCTTTTATTGTCTTTTGCATGTCTTCAATAGTTGACTTGCACCAGTTGTCAATAGGAACCCAATGGAATGTAACCCTAAATATAGATGGGTCTTTTTTGCATACAGCTATTAATTTTTTAACAACTGATTTTGGTTCCTTCAGTGTTATCTGAAATAGGCCTTCTATCTCTGATTTCAAGAACTCTGGTTCTGTCTTAAGCTGCTTTAAAACAGCAATTATTTCTTCCTTGGCCAACCCTGCATGATTTGGGTCATGTGTTACAAGAAGGTTTGCTTTTACCATTAAACCACCCCATAGATTAATATGTGATTTTTAGTTTATATAACTTTCGATTTATTTCAAAATATTTAATTAAAAGAATTCCTAACCTTTTATAGTATATTTTTTGTAAATTTGTTTTTCAACAGGCTGAATAGGTTTCTCTTGTGATGGTTCAATCACATTAATAATCCATGAATAGGTTTTTGTTTCAGTTCCATCTGAAACTATGACCTGAACTGGCTTTGTTCCAGTTGTTGTAAACCTTCTTCTATGCATGTTGGTTCCCGTGTATTTTTCAAAAGCACCAAATTTCCATGTATATGTTAGGTTGTTATTATCTAAATCATTAGCAATAACTTTAAAATCAACTATATTATTTTTATATACATTTATCAATGCTTCAGGGCTTGCATTTGTTATTATTGGAGCCCTGTTTGTATCATAAACTCTTAGGGTCATGTTTCTTTTAGCATTTATCTTGCCATCACTGGCAATAAAAGTAAGTGTAAAATCTTTTTTATCCTCATCAATAACTGTATCAAAGTCAGGCATCCATGTTAATGTTCCATTGACAAATCCATATCCATTTGGTGCATTCTCAACTAAGAAATTTACATTATCTCCATCTGGGTCTGTTGCATAAATCCTGAATTCTATTGATTTGTTTTCATCAACAGCAATATCACTTATTGGCTTAATAAGTGGTGCCCTATTTGTGTTTTTTATTATTAATGTGATATCCTCTGAATCACTAAGATAACCATCTGATGCCAAAATACTGGTAGAATATGTTCCTGCTTCATCATATCCAATCTTGTATTTTTTCTTGTTTGCAAAGCCAGAATATGAATACCTCAAAATATCTCCATCAGGGTCTGTTGCAGCTGACTCAAGCTTTAATGTTTCTCCTTCATTTAAGGTTAGTGTTCCTATTTTCTCCAGTATTGGCGCCCTGTTAGTCTCATAAACAGTTATCTTAACCTCATGTTTTGTTTCAATATCACTTGATTTTGCAATAAAAGTTACAAAGAAATTCCTTTTTGGTTTGTAAGGGATATGAATCCTTGTTAATATTTTTTCAAGCCAGTTTTTTTTTACAACATTAAAATCTGGTGCCCAACTAAATATATTATTAACAAAACTTGCATCATCTGGCAAGTCAATTGCTAAATAAGTTATTTTGCTTCCATCAGGATCAGTAGCTGTAACATTAAAGCTTAACTGCTCATTTTCATTAACAAAAGCATCATTTAATGGCTCAAAAAAAGGTGCTCTGTCCTTGTCTTTAACTATTAACAAAACTTCCTGAGTATCGGTTAATTTGCCATCAGATGCTGTTACAGTGATTTCATATTCGCCAGAATCATCATAACCAGTCTGCCACTCACCATTTTGGTCTAAAGGCTGGCTAAAATTATAAACTATGTTATCCATATCGTCGTCTATTGCTTCTGGCTTAAGGCTTACAAAATCCCCTTCATTAACTGTTATATTTGTAAATTGTGCATTAACAAAAACAAGCTGTAATAAGATTACAAGCAAAAAAATTATTTTCTTCATTTTATCATAATAAAAACTTGCTTATATAAAAAGCTTTCTATTGTTTAGTATTCAAAAGGAGTGAAAAAGAAAAAGAAAAAAAGAAAAAATTAGCCTTGTACAATCTTTATAATCTTTGGCGGCCTGTTCAAATTATTTACTGTTACTATTACATCCTGGCTTGCTGATTCCTTGCCATCAGATGCTGTCACAGTGACAATATGTGTTCCTGCATCATTATAGTTTGTTGTATAGCTCGCATCTGTCATCCAGCCAGAGTATGTTATTGTTACTTCATCTCCATCAGGGTCTGTTGCAACTGGTCCAAAGCTTACTGTTTCACCTTCATTTATTGTAATACCAGCAATTAATTTTAGTACTGGCAGTTTATTTGTGCTCTCAACAACCAATAAAATCTTTTGCTTATCTGTTAATTCACCATCAGATGCTGTTACAGTTATCTCATAGTTTCCTGCATCTCCTTTCTTTGTCTGCCATTTTCCGTCTTTATCTAATGGCTCGCTAAAAGTATACAAAATGGTGTCTACATCAGGATCCTCGCTTTCGGGCTTTAAAATTACTAATTCTCCTTCTTTAACTGTTATTTTTGTCAGTTCTATGACTTCTGGTTCAACCTCTTCTAATATTTCTGTTATTAGTTCTTCTTCTGCCTCTTCTGCCCCATTACATTCATCTAAATTTGTAACAACAGAACCATCTGGGCAAACATATTTTGTTTCTGTAAGATTGCATCCACTTGCTAAAAGCAATAGAAGAACAATCCCCCCAAATAATATTTCTTTTTTCATTTTCCACCCCTGCTTTAAATTTTAATATGTTATTATTCTAAAATAGAAAACATATATATAAACTTTTCGATAGTCAAGAATACCTTTTAATCTAATATTTATTTTGGTTTAACTAAAAACCAAAAAATCCTTTTTCCTTTTTTGATTCTTTTTCAAACTCTTTTAGAAGCTCTTTCTGCTTTTTTGTCAGTCTTGTTGGAGTTTCAATTATTACTTTTATGTTCTGTGAGCCAGTGCCATATCCATGAAGGTCTGGGATACCCTTTCCTTTCATCCTGAATATTGTATTGGTTTGTGTTCCTGCTGGTATATTTAGCTTTGCTTTTCCCTTTAATGTTGGAACATCTATTTCAGAGCCAATTGCAATTTGTGCAAAGCTCACTGGGATTTCACAATAAATATCATTTTCTTCTCTCTCAAATAATTCATGCTGTTTTACATGAATCACAACATACAAATCACCTGAACTTCCATTCTTTATTCCAGCTTCCCCGCCGCCGGCAATCCTTAGCTCATTGTTATTATCAATTCCTTTTGGAATAGTTATTTCTATTTTTCTATCGTGATGAACCCTGCCAGTGCCTTCACATTCTGGGCATGTATTCTTTATAGTTTTTCCTTCGCCATGGCATTTAGGGCATACTGTTGTTGTAGAAAAAATTCCAAATGGTGTTCTTCTTGTCTGCTGTATGTGGCCAGAGCCATTGCATTTGTCGCATGCTGCAATATCCGAGCTTGATTTTGCTCCGCTTCCATTACACTCCTTGCATTTTTCCATTCTCGGAACTGAAATGTGCTTTTTTGCGCCAAATGCAGCTTCCTCTAATGTTATTTCCATCTCATACCTTAAATCAGCCCCCCGCCTTGGACCCCTGCTGTGCCTTCCAAAGCCTCTGCTGAAAAAAGTGTCAAATATGTCTTCGAAATCAAATCCAAAATCTGAGAACCCAAAGTCAGAGAAATCAAAACCAGATGTGCCAGCTCCAAATCCTTCTGTAGTATTGCCGAAGCGGTCATACTGCGCTCTTTTCTTGTCATCACCAAGAACAGATGCAGCCTCATTTATTTCCTTGAATTTTTCAGCATCAGCATGGTCTTCCTTATTAAGGTCAGGATGGTATTTCTTGGCCAAGCTCTTATATGCCTTTTTAATCTCCTCTTTAGATGCGTTTTCAGAAACACCCAATATTTTGTAGTAATCTTTGGCCATTTTTAATTTGTTTTCTATCTTCTGATTCAATCAGTTTTTTATTCAACTAATTTCTTTCCTAGTTTTTTTAGTTCATTGATTACTGTTATGTTGTTTTTAACTTCTCCAGAATCATCTACTCTTACTGCTAATTTTTCTATAATAGGTAGTTTACAAATCTCACAAAAAATTTCAAGAGCTTTTAATGCAGTTTTTTCTGTTTCAATACCAGTTGAAACCAAGACTGCTCTTTTTTCTCTTAATCTTTTATCCTGCCCATAAGGGTTCATTC
This sequence comes from uncultured Methanosarcinales archaeon, assembly GCA_964458955.1. Classification (GTDB taxonomy): domain Archaea; phylum Nanobdellota; class Nanobdellia; order Woesearchaeales; family CG1-02-33-12; genus CG1-02-33-12. The sequence goes on along the minus strand of CAYWLA010000062.1, from coordinate 492 downwards.
TATCAATAAAATCCTTCATCAAACCAGATACATTATTAAAATAAGTAGGTGAACCAAGAATCAGAATATCAGCATCAAATATTTTTTTATAAATATCACACATGTCGTCCTTTATTCTGCATTCTTTATGTTTATCACAATAACCATCTCCATCACAATGTTCAATTCTTAGTTCTCGCAAAAGAATCAATTCTTTTTCTCCTTTGATATTTTCCAGAAGTTTTCGTAACAAAAACTCAGTATTTCCTTTTCTCGGACTTCCGCATATTGCCAATATTTTCATTTTAGATTAAAAATTTAAATCAAAAAAGAAAAATTACTTTTTCTTTTCTTTGTCATCCTCTTCTTTGTAGTCAGCATCAACTACTTTGTCGCCTTTCTTTTTTGGCTTCCCTGCTGTCTCTTTTGTTTCTGACTTCTGTTTCTTTGCCTGCTCTTCAGCCACTTTCTGGTACATCTCTGTTGACATCTTTTGCACAAGCTGGTTTACTT
>CAYWLA010000061.1:0-7746 GCA_964458955.1 uncultured Methanosarcinales archaeon | reverse complement strand
AATGCTTCAAAGAATTAATATTATTAGTTTACTCACAAGTTTAAGTCATTCTGTCAATCTCTTTTTGCTTGAATAGGCCCATTATAACCCTAATCTTCTGCTTGGTTATTATTCCAAACAAGATAAGGCAGGCCGTATATATAACTAAGGATATTGCAAAGATGCTCCCTCCATTTAACAGAAAGTTATATTTTGCAATTCCTATGTCAAAGAACTCAATTTTCCCCCTTAGTGTAAAGCAGATTATTAAAAAGATTAGCGAGGACAAAACTATTTTTGCATTATTTAAGATATTTATTTTTATAGTTATTTCTTTCAAAACCTCCTTCAAGCACAAAACCATAATCAATAGGTAGCAGATGCTTGTAGCAACTGCTGCGCCAATATTCTGGAATAAGCTGATTAGGATTAAATCCAGAACAATATTTGCAACCCCTGCAATAACAACAATAATGCTTGTCTGCTTTGGCTTTCCTGTTGACCAGAGTATCTGGAACAAGAAAGTATTGAATATTTTTATAATAAAGGCAAAGCTGAATATCTTCAAGATAATGCCAGACTCCAGAAAAGCAGAGCCATATACCAGAGAGACTAGCTGGCTTGAAAAGGCAAAAAAGAACATAGAAAAAGGAAGCACAAAGACAAGCAGGTTGTTAAAAATAAAACTTATTAATTTTATTAATTCAGCTTTCTTGTCTGCATGCCAGAGCCTTGCAAACAATGGCTGAATAATCAGTACTAAAGGAACGACAATTATCATCAAAAGGCTTGCAGCAGCAAATCCTGACGAGTAATAAGCAACATTCCTTGCACCAATAAACAGCTGGATCAAAAACAAGTCTGTATGTGAAAGAAGAATAGATGAAAACCCTCCAATCATGACTGCGCTTGCATATTTGAAAACCTCTTTTCTCAAATCTTTTTCCTTATAAAATTCAGCCCTGAAAATATCCTTGTGCTTCATAAAAAACAAAAACGAGGAAACAAAGCAAACAATAATCATTGAAATCAGGTAAGCAAGCACTGGCACCTTGTATGATTGAATAAAGCTAAAGCCAACAAAAGACATTATAAGTATTAAAAGCCAGTTAAGAAACTCAAAAAATTTTGAGATTCTCTGCTCCTGAAGAACACTAAAGAAAGTATAATTTGACTTATAAACTGCGCTAATAATCCAAAAAACAATGAAAAAATCAAACATATACCCAATATTGCCTTCATTCTTATATATCCCGGAAGCGATGACTCCTTTAAGAAAATATAAAATAATCCCAATAACAACTGACATAAACAATTTGAATCCCCAATCAATAAAGAATAAAGTCTTGACCTTTGATTTCTTGTTATGCACAATATATTTATTGGCAAAATAATTAGTAGCTGAAGTCAAGCCCCAGTCACGAAGAAATTCAAAAAAGCCAAAAAATGCAAACAAGCCGTAAAACAGCCCGTAATCCACAAGAGTTAAATTACGTGCATAAATCATTCTGACAAAAAAGCTAAGCGGAATTATTAATAAAGTGAGAAAATAGACTTTTGCTGTTTCTTTGGCTATCTTTTTGTAGTTTGTCATACATCAGCAAAATATTGAAAATCTTTATAAAGTTAATGATTTTAAATGAAATAAATAACAAAAAATCAATCAACTTTGTAAACATAACTAAAAGGAGGATTGCTTGTCTTATAGATTTCTGTTAGTTGTAAATTTGTAATTTTTGTTATTTTTTCAAGAGGTAAATCTGAGATTATAAAATAAGGTTTTTGTATCTGCCAATCAGCATAAATAAGTTTGTTATCTAATTGTTGCTTAACAAAATAGCCTAATATAGTCATTCCTCCCCCATTCTCTCCTTCTCTGAATATAATTGAGATTTTTGAGTTTGGAGGAATATTCTCATTTGCCCATTTAATAGCTTGTGCCCTGTGCTCAGACCTTTGAGAATAAATAATAGGTAATGGAATAACCTTATCGGTTGTGTCTTTAAAAGAGCCATAGCTCAACACTGCACTTAAAAATATAAAACTAATCAAGCACAAAATGATGATAATACTTTTAAAATTTTTTGATTTAAATCTTAATTTTCTGAAATCAAGAAAAGCAAAAATAGTCAGTATTGGAACTAAAGGTGTTACGTATCTTGTCCTTGATATTATAAGCTCAAACATTGATGATGGATCATAGTTCAGAATAATATGTGCAAAAATAAAGAAAATACAACTCCCAAAAATCAATAACCAAAAGGTTTCTTTTTGCTTCCAAGCACGGATTATTCCCCTCAAAATGAATGGCAGAAGAAAGGAAAAAGCCAGTATAAATGCAATAATATATACTACAAACATAGTGGGGGCTTTTACCCAGAATAATAACTGACCTGAATAAGCATTTCTTTCTGAAAATATCCCTCCAAAAATAATAATATTTCTTAAGAACCAAAGACAAACTGGCAGTGAGGCTGCTAAAATAAAATAAATATTTTTGATTAAATTCTTTTTCCTAATCAACTCAGATAAACTAAATATAATAAACAGGAAAACAAAGAATCCTGATGTAAATCTTGTGATAATAGCCAAACCAAAAATAAGACCTGCAAATAGATAAGATATTGAACTTCTTCTTAAGAAATACACAAATATTCCCAATATCAAAAGAAAGTTGGCTAAACTCTCTGATAAGGGAAATATTCCATTAAAATAAAAAAACCACGGATTGAATAGCACAAGTGCTGATATCAAAAGGCTGTTTAACCTGTTTAGCCTAAGAGCCCTTGAAAAAAGATATACAACAAGAATAGTAAGCGCACTCCAGAGCATTGCAGAAAACTTTATCGCATAAACACCACTTTTGAAAATGAGAAAGAACGGAACACTAAAAAGAGGAAATAGTAGGGGAACAGTGCCATGAGGAGTCATTCCTTCATCACAAATAGGGCTTGAATACTCTAATTTTGTACCTAAATTTTCTGTAAGTTCAGCATAAAGATTGCTGTCACTTGCTATTGGATAATTCCAGGCAGGCATTTTTAGAAAAATCGCCAGAAAAAAAAGTACTATCAAAATATAAATATCCCTAGCCATAATCCCACCAAAAAACCTATGTGAATATTTCATATTAAAAACCGGAATTATTAAATATATAAAGCTTGCTATTATTCAAGCACGGTTTAAATGAAAATAAAGAAATACTCATTTTTGATTGGGCCATTAATATTTATCTATATCCTTTATAAAATAGACCTAAGTAAGTTGATTGAATTATTAAGTTCAGTGAAAATCACATTCATATTGCTTGCCATAGCAGTATTACCCCTATTTTTCTTAATAATTACACTCAAGTGGAAGAAAATCATTAATTCATGTAATATCAGCTTTAGCTTTAAAAATACCCTCTTCAGCTTCTTGAAGGGAACAGCATTAGGTATTATAACTCCCGCAAAACTAGGTGAATTATACCGCTTCAAATATCTTCAGCACATATCAAAGAGCAGTTTTGGAGTCTCTTTAGCAACAGTTGTTATTGACAGATTAATAGACCTTGTAGCGCTTCTCATACTTGGTTTACTGAGTGTATTAGTGCTTGTTCATATATATGCTGTAAAAATATCTGTTCTGATGATTGCACTGTTCTTCTGCTTTTTTATAGTGTGTTTAATCATATTAACTAAGAAAAAACTTATGAAAAAAATTTTAAAGCCATTCTTCAAGATGTTCGTGCCTGAGGACCATAAGGAAAGGATTGTATTACATTTCCATGAGTTCTATAAAGGATTAAAATCAATTGGTATCTCAACATACCTCATCTGTATACCTTACACTTTAATGATTTGGACTTTAAACATTCTGGTAGCATATTTATTGAGCGAAGCATTAGTACTTGAAATACCTTTTTGGTTCATGGCCTTGGTAATACCTTTAGTAAATATAGTAAGTTTAATTCCTATTTCAGTCTCAGGACTTGGAACTAGTCAGGCAGCATTCATATTTACATTGTCATTAATAGGAATTTCTCCAGAATCTTCTGTTGCTCTCTCAATTTTAGTTATTTCTTTAAGTTTAATACGTGCAGTCCCTGGAACAATTTTATATATTCTTAGAAAATAGGAAAAACAAGCTTTTAATTCAAAACTTTATGAACATAAACAATCGCAACATTAAGCATTTTTAATCACTTCAATTATCCTATCAATATCAGCAGGTGAGACAGATGGATGCACAGGCAGAGAGATAACCTGTTTTGAAAGCCTTTCTGATACAGGAAAATCTCCTTCTTTATAACCTAGCTTGGCAAACCATGAATGCAGGTGTAATGGTTTAGGATAATATACCCCACAACCAATATCATTTTTCTTTAGATGTTCTATTAATTCATCTCTTGTCAGTTTAAATCCATTAACCCTTATTGTATACTGGTGGAACACATGCTTTAGATTTGGCTTTACAAAAGGGGGCGTTATTCCTTCAACATCTTTTAATCCTTTAGTAAGCAACCCTGCATTCTCAATTCTCCTGTTTGTTATTTCCTCAACTCTTTCTACCTGACCAAGAGCTATCGCAGCCTGCAGGTCCATCATCCTGTAGTTGTATCCAAGACAATAATACTCATATCTCTGTTTTTCACTCTGGCCATGGTTCCTAAAAAGCTTTATCTTTTCAGCAATCTCTGGATCATTTGTTGTAACTGCTCCGCCTTCTCCTGAAATTATGTTTTTTGTTGCATAAAAAGAGAATGTTGATGCATCACCAAAGGTGCCTGACTTTTTTCCATCAAGTTCAGCATTGACTGCCTGTGCAGCATCTTCAACTATCTTAAGGTTATGTTCATCAGCAATCTCTTTTATTGCCTTATAATCATAAATTTGGCCATAAAGGTCAACTGGTATTATTGCCTTTGTTTTTGGTGTTATTGCTTCTTTAATTTTTTCAGGATCAATATTGAAAGTGTCTTTTTTAACATCAACAAAAACTGGCTTTGCACCTTGCATTATTATTGAGTTAGCTGTTGCAACAAATGTAAAGGGAACTGTAATTACCTCATCACCTGGCTTTATGCCGATTGCAAACAAAGCAGAGTGGAGTGCAGCTGTTCCATTATTAACAGCAATAGCATAATTAACATTGCATAATTGCGCAAATTTTTCCTCAAATTCTTTTACTTTTGGTCCCTGGGCCAACATACCTGAATCAAGAACCTCTTTGACAAGCTCTTTTTCCTTTTCTCCAATTATTATTTTGACTGCAGGAATCATTGTTTCACCTTATCTAAGCTTATCTTGCAGATATCACAAACCTTCCTCTTATCAGTAAGCTTCTTGCCGCATTTGCATACATAGCCATGAATTCTAGCAGGATTTCCATAAACAAGTGCAAAATCAGGAACATCCTTTGTAACAACTGACCCAGAGCCAATTAAGGCAAATCTGCCAATTTTTACGCCTGGCAGGATAGTTGAATTTGCACCAATTGATACTCCTTTTTTTACTACTGTTTCAGAGACTTCCCAGTCATCCCCTGTTTTTATTGTTCCATCAGGATTTATTGCCCTTGGTATTTTGTCGTTTGTGAAGCATACATGTGGCCCAACAAAGACACCCTCTTCAATTGTTACACCATTATAAACAGAAACATTGTTCTGTATTTTTATATTATTGCCTATTTTAACATTAAAATCAATATAAACTCCTTTGCTTATAACACAGTTTTCTCCAATAATAGCATTCTCTCTTACTTGGACCCAGTTCCAGATTTTTGTTCCCTTACCTATATTTGCTTTCTCTGAGACTTCGGCTGTTTTGTGTATAAAAAGGTCTTTCATAATTAGCTTCCTCAAAGGAAAAAAATAGTATGTAGGTTTATAAAGTTTTCTTAAATGGGGTCTAGTTGTTCAATGTTAAAATTAGTTGACAAATTAAAATATCTTTGTGGGTGTATACCCTTTATGAAGTTTAAAAAAGACTTATATACTGCAGAAGTGTCATATAATTTCAGAATTATTTAGTAATTAAATTGTATCAAAAATTATATAAAGAAAAGGTTTATTTAAGTTTTTATCTTATTGTTTCAATAAATATAAAGGTTAAGGATGTACAAACAAAAAAAAATAGCTGTTACTATACCAGCTTATAATGAAAGAAAACTGATTAGAAAGACTGTTGAATCAATCCCAAAATATATAGATAAAATAATAGTGGTTGATGATGCAAGTACAGATGATACTTTCCTTATATTGAAAAATATAAAAAAAGACATTGGTAAAAGGCTTATAATAATAAAACACCATAAAAATCAGGGTGTTGGCGGAGCAATAATAACAGGGTATAAACAGGCATTAATAGAAAAGATGGATATTGCTGTTGTGATGGCAGGCGATGCACAGATGGACCCAAATAACCTTCCAAACATTCTTAATCCTGTTGTTAATGGTGAAGCTGATTACAGTAAAGGGAATAGGCTTTTGAATAAAAATATAAGAGATATTATGCCAGGCATAAGGTATTTCGGCAACTCCCTTCTTACAATATTAACTAAGATTGCAACAGGTTACTGGGGAATAATGGATCCAGAATGCGGGTATACAGCAATCTCAAAAAAAACTTTAGAAATACTTCCATTAGATAAAATTTATAAGAGATATGGTTTTGAAAATGATATCCTCATCAAACTTAATATATACAGGCAAAGGGTTATTGATACACCAGTTAATCCTGTTTATGCAAAGGAAAAGTCAGGAATTATGCTTTATTCTTTTATACCTAAAATTTCTTTTCTGCTTTTAAGAGGCTTTTTGTATAGGATGAAGGAAAAGTACTTAATAAGGGAGTTTCATCCATTATTTTTATTTTATTTTTATGGATTCATAACAACACTTATTGGAATAATCCTGGCATTGCAAATACTTTACCTAAGGATTTTCAGGCACATAATTGCAACAGATGGAACAATTATTTTAACAGCATTATTGCTTATAACCGGATTACAAGCAGTATTCTTTGCAATGTGGTTTGACATGGAAGATAATAAGAAGTTAGGACAATAAAAACTATCTACCAATACCCTTATAGACTATTCCTAATGAAACAATGCCTGCTTTGTCAAGGCAGTTCTTTCCGTCAATAACCACTTTAATGCCTTTTTCCTTTATTTCTTCTGGCTTAATAATCTTAAACTCAGGATGGTCTGTTGCAATGACAATGCACTCTGCATTCAGAGCTTCATCAAGGCCTTTTACAGTTGATTTTTCAGGAATATAAGGGTCAAATATTTTCAAATCTGCTCCTAATTTTTTAAGCTCATCAATAATTTCAAGAGCAGGGCTCTCCCTCATATCATCAACACCGCCTTTATAAGCTAGGCCAAGAACAGTTATTTTTGTATCTTTAACAGACTTATCAATTTCATTAAGGCCTTCAACAACCTTTCCAACAGTATAGTGAGGCATGCTGTTGTTTATTTCTCTGGCAAGATTCAAAAACTGGTGTGTAAAGCCATTTTCCCTTGCCCTGCTTATCAGATAATAAGGGTCAACCTTTATGCAGTGGCCACCTACTCCGCAGCCCGGCCAGTGCGGCATAAATGCAAACGGCTTTGTCGAAGCACCTTTGATAACCTCTGTTATATCAATACCCATTATGTCAAAGGATTTTGCCATTTCATTCACAAATGCTATGTTAATATCCCTGAAAGTATTTTCCATTATTTTTGTTGCCTCTGCTGCTTTCAAAGAATTAAGCTCCAAGACCTCTGAGCTTGTTA
>CAYWLA010000060.1:0-7752 GCA_964458955.1 uncultured Methanosarcinales archaeon | reverse complement strand
GCCACTCCTGCCAGATTCCAGGTCCCAGATTAAACACTGCAACAGCGAAACCCAACCCTGTAGTGCACATACGACGGGCCATAAGCCAAATACGCACAAAAAGGGCCCTCATTGCGACCAAAGTCCCAATAGCCACCACGGATCACCGCTTTACCTGTTTGAGTTCCAGTTAAAAAATAAACTCCATCATTTCCATATTTTGCAGTTCCTGGTGCTCCTGAAGTTGTAAATGCAGTTCCATTCCAATAACGCCAACCTTCAGCTACAGGATTACTATACCCAACTGTTTCATTTGTCCACTCCCAGACATTTCCAGTCATATCATAAACACCCTCTGAAGAATAACAGCCCGAAGCCCCATTCTTGTAAAGAGTTGTATTGCAAGCGAAATTTGAGTTTCCAGCGTAATTGCAATAAGTTCCTGAATCAACAATACAATAATAAGGAGAAGCAGATAATGAAGCAGGCAGATTATAATAATTCCCTTGCACATTCGCAGCAGCAAGCCATTCTTCATCAGTGCATAAATGCTTTCCTGCATTAACACACATTTGCCTTGCCTGTTTTTGCGAAACCCCGACAAAAGGAGCAACATTAGCTCTTGAACGCGCTGTTGCAGTAGTCCCTGTATACGAGTCTACTCCACCAAGTATTCCGTCTGTTGGAACGCATATAGTCGCGCAATAACTTGCAGAAGTGTAATTCCCGCAATTATGACCGACAATTTCACAGCCAAGTGCTGACGCTTCATATTTGTCAATGCAATATCCATTAAGCTTGTTAATATATGACATGTTTTCAGGACACTGAATTCTTTGATAAGTCCAGCTTAAGTTATTCAAAGAAACATTAGAGCCAGTACTAAAAATCTGACTTTCATAAGTTCCGCCATTATAAACAAGGTTTAGTTGAACCGCATGGTTTGTTGTATTATAATATGTTTGATTATAAGTCCCTCTATCAAAATCAGATTGGGTTTTATCAATAATTATTAAAGCAAAAACCGAGAATATGCAGAGAATAACAAGTACAAATATAAGGGGCATTAAGAAAGTTTTGCGGAAATTTCTTTTTTTTAAGTCTCGGCTTTTTGGTTTAGCAGACGCTATGCTAAACTCTTCAGAACCTTCCTCTTTTTTCATTTAAGAGAGAGGAAAGTCCTATTTTTAAATATTGCTTCGCTGAGATTTTGCTTATGCTAGAAAAAGAAAGATAAAAAATAAAGAGGGTTTTGAAAAAACCCTCTGAAAAAGAAAAAAAGGGCTTTCGCCCTTTTTTTAATCCTCGCCAAATCGAATGATTTGGTATTTTGTTCGAGGATCTGTTGCAGATTGCCTGCGTTTTACTCCACACGCATTCTGCCAGACTTTTCTTTTCTGGTTCCATCTAAAGCCAAGTTCTTTCAAGAACGAAAGTTCTTCTTGGCTTAGTCGCTGTTTGAACTCAGCCCAGATCCAAAGACCTACTGCGTAGCAGTTTCTTATGAACTCTGGATTGTAGCCTTTTACAGCTTCTATCACTTCTATCTGTTTTGCATTTTCTTCATCGTTTTCCATTTTTCAAATTACCTCCTTTCAGCTTTTTGCTAAATTTATTTATCATACCCGACTTGAAACGAACTGATTTTTACATTTTTAGAAAAAATTATCTCTGGAAGAATGACGAGCTATAATTTTTGCGACCCTGTGTTTTTCGAGCTTGCGAAGAAAGACAAAGCAGATAAGCCCGAAGCCCGCGAAAATTAGGATTAAAGCGAAGCGTGTCTTGTGGGAACCCTTTGGGGCTAGACTTAATCTTTATTTTCGGGCTGGCGAGGAATAGCTTATTTGCTTTAAGGGGAAAAATCTAAAATGAGGGAGTTTAGGGTATGTAAGATAAATAAATGAAAAAAGCGACAAAAAGGAGTGTAAGAAAATGGAAACTAGAAAATACAACTAGTGAATAGAAGATGAAAAGGACAGAGTTTTAAATAAATGCAATAGGGTAAAAGGGGCTGAATTCAAACTGAAAAGAAGAGGGGGCTTAGATGGGGAAAAAAAGGGAAAGGAAAAAGACAAATGTGCCTTTCATCACAATAATCTTTTTAAACCATTCCCACTTTGGTGGGAAATGTTGTATGAAAGGGAAGCGATTAATATGTTTATTGGGGTTAATGTAGCCCTTTGTAAATCTATAGGAACCTATTATTCATTAGGGCAGTCTCGACTGCCTATGACCCCGGAATATCAAAAGCTAGTAGATACTATGTGGAAAGGTGAAGAGGATGATAAAGCAGGGAGGGAAAGGTTTGAATTCCAGGTTTTGGGGGTAGATAAACCAAAAGAAACCCCTTGGCGTTTAACCTATTTTCAAGCACCATCCTCACATCCGCCACATTTACCCCAAAGAGTGATTTCCCATCTAGATATCGAAATGAGTGCAAAGGAAAAGGTTTTATCTGGAATTGTCACACTCCTCCAGACTTCTTTAGTAGAAAAGTTCCCCTTTCCTCCAGAAGTGCCTGTTAGGAAAAAAGGATTACAGCCCTTTGATCCTTTCCCCCAGTATGCTTTTTTATTCTCAGATGACCGATATTTTACAGGACAAAACATAACACCCACTTGCAGTGGGAGATTGAGCGACCTCGTAAAAAGAGGGGTGATAGATGATGAAGAAAGGAAGAGAGTCGTCAAACAAGTTTATGCTCTCTCTTATATTAACTGGCGTACCCTAAGTACATTATCTACTCAAATGCGACAGTTTTACGAGCAAATAGAGCGAGATTTTACAGTAACTTGTCAATAAAATAAAATTCCTCCTAAGAAAAGTTATAACTTTTTAAGATATGAACAACAGAACTGCAGAACAAATTGATAAGACATCTCGAACATTTTTGTATACTTTTTTAGCGTATGCAAAATATTATGATGATCTTAATAATTCCGGAGTATCCGCAGAATGGGCGGATATTCAAAAAGAATTTCCCCAAAGATGCAATTTGGGGTTGTCTTTAAAATCTTTTGAAACACTTAAACCAGTTAGAGAAGAAATTGAAAATAAAGCAAGCACAACTTTTGCTCAAAAAAAGTGGCTGGTATGCTGTCAGAGATCAGCTGGCTGTGAAGGAGATAGGGTCTTAGTCCCTAGATTAATACTTTCTGAGCAGGATTATGATTATTACAGGCTACCTGAAGATAATGAGGCAATTTCTGGCCCTACAGCAATGTTATTTTTTTCTAATTTGCCATACAATTTGCCTCTTACGCCAATTGATAGCCTGATTTTACAAATTGAACCAAATGGATGCGAGTTAGGGTTTACTAATCATCCTTCTTTTACTGGAGAAACAACGGGAGACCGAGATGAAAGAAAACGGAAAGTGTATGTAAAGAGGTTAGATGATTTAAAAAAATTGGGTTGTGATGTCGATCAACTGATTATGGGAGTAGACCGGCGTTGTTTAGATTTAGTTTATGAAATGAGAGAACGTCTTCGTAACCCTACTAGAAATCCGATTCAAAGATTAGAAGAATCACTTAACGTTATTTATGCTCGCCGTTGTTAAAACATAGCCTTTTTAAATTTGTAATTCTTGCTTTATCTATGAAAAAGCTCAAAGTTGAGATAGATGAAAAAGGGAGGATGGTTCTACCAAAACAAATACGACAAGAAATGAACCTAAAGAAAGAAGCAACACTTATCTTTAATGAAAATAGCAAGGAGACTATCATTCTACCAGAATTTCATGGGAATTTTATTAAAATTGAGTTCACACTAGAAGACAAACCAGGTTCATTAGCAAAAATAGCTACTGAATTAGCCAAAAAAAACATTGATCTTATCTCAACAGAATCCCAGACACTTGAACAAGAGCATGTCGCAAAATGGAATGTGACCTGTGAAACCTCAAAATTTCAAGGAGATCTTAAAGTATTTCTGAATGGATTAAAAAGAAGAAAAATCATCTTAAATTACAAATTCTGATTAAATAATCATTTTTTCAGTGGGAATTAAGTGGGAATTTTAGAAAGGTTTAAAAACCTTCTTTTCTTATATTATACATGACAAAGCAAACTAAACTTCAGGTGAGTGTTCATCACTCGAACTGATTTTCCTAGCTTTGCTTATAATTCTAATTTGATTTCAACCCAAGCTCAAGATATTTTTGATGCCTTAATGCTTATTCCCAAAATCGACTATGGCGGTTGTAACGTAATGGTTAGCGTACTCGGCTGTGGAGGCTTCTTTTCTTTAAAGGGAAAGAACACTGGAATTAAAGAAAATCAATCTCCAGAAACCTGCAGATCCCGTGAGGACCGGGTCCGATTCCCGGCTACCGCCCTTTTTTCTAGGAGGCCAACATGTTAGAGGACTCTACCGAGGTTAAAGCGCCAGAAGGCGCTGGTTGTGTTCACAGAACAAAATAATCCTTTAGTTATCACTCCGAATATGTATTCTAATACCGAACTCCCAAAGAGGTCTTTTATGGGTTTCGGATACAATCCTGATTTGAAATTCTTTGGAGAAAGACTCGATATTTTGTATTATTTTTCTTGGATGAAACAACTCAAAGAGATAGAATGGTTTGTCTGGGATGCTAGCAGTTACTATATTGTAAATGCAACTCCACGAAAAAAAGTAGACAAATTAGGAGAAAGACCAACCGGAGAAAACATATTAGAAGTTCTTATAAGTGAGCAAGAAAGACCAAAACGTAAAGAAATAATACAGAATTGTGAGTTAAGATCAACTTACTTGAAAGATATCATCAAATATCTTGGTATAAATGCCCAATATTTAGACTCTAGATTAGCTTTTAGAGCCCAAGAAGGTAAAAAATGTTTTGCTAGGGCTTTGGATTTAGCTCTGGAATATACAGAAAAACTAAAAAGGGATAATCCTGAACTTCTTAAAAAGATTTCACCAAATAATCAGAATCCTGCAAGCCAACTATATCTCCCCTTAGAGATTGCAGAAGCACTTTATTTGTCTAATATTTATGGTGTAGAAAGTAAATTTGGCCCGAGAACAGAAGAATTCTTTGATAAATGTATTCTAGGTTTACAAGAAGAAAGGGAAGTTCCTTACAAAACAATATGGTGCCAGAGTGGTCCAAGAAGAGCGGGATACTTGGGTGATAAAAACGTAATTTGGGGCAGTACCCCCCTATGGAATGCCGATGAAACGGTTCTAAGAAAGGATAATGAATATTCGAAGTTTGTAGAGGGCTATACTTCTTCATTTCGATATCCGGGAGAAAGTCTTATTGAATGTGTCCAAAGATTACAAAGAATATTGGGGGTGAAATAATGATAATTAAAAAATTCTTAACTGCTGGTGGGAATTCAACAGCCCTTGTTTACGATTTTCTAGATAAAGAAAAAAAGAAGATTTCAAGACAGTTATTAAAAGAAGTAGAACAAGTTGGTTTTGTTGAAGAGAAAAAAAGATTTCCTTGTCTAGAGATGATGGGTAATGAGTTATGTATAAATGGAACTCTAGCTTTTGCATCAAATTTAAATAAGAAAGGAAAACTTCTAACCAGCGGAGTTAAAGAACCAGTAAAGTATTTTAATAGAAATAGAAAAACAAGCATAATCCTTCCACTCTCTTATAAAAAGGAGGGAAATATCATTCTTCTTGAAGGCATTGGATTTATTCTTTTAGAAAAAAAACAGAGAGAAGAAATATCTAAAAAAGACATTATCGACCTAGCTGAAAAATATAACCTGCCTGCTTTTGGCTTAATAATTTATGAGAAAAATAAGATTTTTCCTTATATTTACGTCAAATCAACTGACTCTTTTGTTAATGAAACAGCTTGCGGTTCTGGAAGTTTGGCCCTTAGTATTTTAACGGGTTATGAAGAGATTATTCAGCCAACAAATCAGACCATAAACCTTAAAATCACAAAAAATAAGGCAGTTATAACAGCTGTTGTAAAAAAGTTGTAAGTAAGAAGGAAGCACGCCCCGCAGGGCGTGCGAGTTTGTAACTCAATCTAAGACTTTCTCAAAATAACTTACTGGTTTGATGTCTGTGATTATTGTTTTATGAATAATCCATCTGCCATCTTCACTTTTGGTTATCTGATTTTCTAGAATTGGTTGCTTGTTGAGTTGCTCCATTCTTGTCTTACTGAAAGCAACTTGCTTTTCATTTGTTTTGGCATTTTTTTCCATTTTGTTTTACCTCCCATAAAATTTAGTTTGAGCATGATATTGGTTATATTCCAATAAGTCGAGTGGAGAAAATTTCTCCACCAATAATTTTATATTCGAGATTTTTGATCAAATACCCCCTAAAACCCGAAAAATCAAGTGGAGAAATTTCATACACCTTGACCATTTTTAGATAACCTAAAAAGTTTATTTGCTATTGTTGATTTTGTGTGAGTTTCGCCAAATTTTGAGTATTTTGGCTGTAAATTTTTGTTTGTTACAACAAAAAACCAGTTTTTGCCATAATCTTTCTTAAGAGTCTTTACTTTTTCGATAAACTTTTTCTTAGTTGTTAAAAGAACTTTTCCAGTTTCGATTTCTACTGCATACTTTTTCTTATCTACTTCAAAAACTATATCGGGTTTTCCTGTATTGAATGTTTGAACCCTATCTGTAAACTTCTTTATGTAAGTTTCAATATCTTTTATCAAGAAGAAATGCTGTGGGCTTTCATTGTAACTTGGTTTTAACAAATAAAATTCTTTTTTATTTCCAAAAATGCTCTTGAACTTGTATTCTTTATAGCCCTCTGCAATCAAGTATTTTATATCATTGAGATTAAGATCTCGATGTCTGTAAAATCGTTTATCTGCATCTACATTTATAACAACCTTAACTGCTGGCTTCTGCGAAGCCTTTTTAGCAGTTGGTTGTGTCGGTTTAGTTTGTTCATGTTTTTCATTGGCTTCTTTATGGTTATTCGCTAGAATTTCGTCAGCGTTTGTTGTAATTTGTTTGTGCTCTAATTCTGATGCAACTATTTTAATTTCAGAATGTTCATCTTCCATTAATAATAATCCTTCTCCCACGTTTGCTGTTAAAAGATTAACCTTCTCTGTATTGCTTAAATGAAATGTCTTTTGAATATCTTCAATTACTGCTGGCTTTTGTCTTAACAATAAAGTATAAGATGTATTTGCAAGGACAGAACGACCTGCTTCTGATTCTAACATGCCCTCAACCTCTTGATTTATTAAGAATAATCCAAGATTGAATTTTCTGCAAGTCTTAACAATTTCAAAAATATAAGAGGCATCTTCTGTTCTTGATAATAACGCCCAAGCTTCATCTATGACTAAGAGTTTTCTTTCTAGATCTCTTTTCATTTTCATGTAAACATAATCGAGAACGAGGAACATTATGACTGGCTTAACCTGTTTAGGAAGATTTCCAATATCAAAGCACACAAATCTATTACCAAAATTTATTTTAGTCTGTTTATTTAGGAAAGAGAAAACACCATTAACATAAATGTCAAGTCTATTCATTAAACTCCTTATTGTAGTTCTCTCAAGTGTTATGGCTTTTCTTTCCATATTTTTTAAGGCATCTAAAACATCTTTCAAAACAGGGGGTTCATTATTCCAACTGCTTTCATCTTCCATCCTTATGCCTTTTTTCTTGTAAGCTTCTGTTAATGCTCTGTCTATGAAAGACTTTTGAGGTTCTGTCAATTCACCTAACATTACAGGCATTAAATCCATCAAAGCAAGCCTTTTTTCAGGGTAGTCATGCCCCATTAAATCTAAAGGATTAATCATTGTTCCAGAAG
>CAYWLA010000059.1:0-7805 GCA_964458955.1 uncultured Methanosarcinales archaeon | reverse complement strand
ATAATCAAAAAACAGGAAGAAAAAAAGTGATTCAAAATGGCTAAAAAGCATTTAAAAAGATTAGTGGCTCCAAAATCCTGGAAAATAAAGAGAAAAGGCATAACATTTGTTACAAGGCCAAACCCAGGGATGCATAGCAAAAAAAACAGCATTTCAATAAATGTTGTTTTAAGAGATATGTTAAACTATGCAAAAACAACAAGGGATGTTAAGGTTATGCTGTCTAACAGGGATATTTTGGTAGATGGAAAACAAATAAAAGACCATAGATTTTCAGTTGGTGTTATGGACTTGATAGAAATCCCAAAAACAAAAGAAAGTTTTAGGGTTTTATTGAATAAAAAAGGCAATATCTCCCTTGTCAAGCAAAAATCAGATGAAGCAAAAATCAAGCTGTGCAAGATTGTTGGAAAATCTGTTATCAAAAAAGGGAAGATTCAGCTTAACCTTAATGATGGAAAAAATATGATTATTGACAAGAACAATTACAACACTGGAGATACATTAGTTATTGAGATTCCTGAGCAGAAAATAAAAGAGCACTTAAAATTTGAGAAAGGTGTATGTGTTTATCTATCAGGAGGAAAGCATAAGGGTGAATCCGGAATAATCGATGAGATAAAAGACAGCCTGATTAAAGTCAAGCCAGAATCTGGAGAAAGCTTTGAAACATCAAAAAAATTCGCCTTTGTTATAGGCAAGATAAATTCAATGATCACATTAAGCTAAAATGGTTTTAACAATGAACCCGTCAAGAAATATAAAAATTAATAAGGTAACCCTTAATATAGGGGCTGGCAAGGATCAGGCTAAGCTAGAGAAGGGAATAATTCTCTTAAAAAGCATAACTAATGTAAGCCCTATTAAGACAGTTACCTCAAAGAGAATCCCGGGATGGGGCCTAAGGCCTGGGCTTCCTATTGGCTGCAAGGTCACATTAAGAAGAAAAAATGCAGTTGAGGTGCTTAAGAGATTAATTCAGGCAAAAGACAATAGTTTAAGGGAAAGCCAGTTTGACGATAATGGAAATATTGCATTTGGAATAGAAGAATATATTGATATTCCTGAGGTTAAGTATGACCCTGAAATAGGAATTATGGGGTTAGAGGCGTGTGTGACTCTTGAAAGAAACGGCTTTAGGATAAAAAGAAGAAAAATTTCCAAAAAAAAGATTCCAAAAAAGCATACTATAACAAAGCAAGAGGCAATTGATTTCATGAAAAAAGAGTTTAATATAAAATTAGAGGGAGATTAAATGACTGTAAGCAATTATAAAAAGGTATTCAAGCAATTGAAAGCCAAGCCTATAAAGCTAAAGCGCTTTTTAAAGCACAGCTCACCTAAAGAAAGGACCTGCGGGATAGGCAATAAGCGCTGTGAAAGGTGCGGAAGGGCAGGAGGCCATATAGCAAAGTATGGCTTAAATTTATGCAGACAGTGCTTCAGAGAAATATCAACAAAAATAGGATTTAAAAAATACAGCTAAAGGTGTAAAAATGTTAAATGACCCACTTGCAAATGCATTATCCAATATCCTGAATAAGGAAAATGCAAGAACAAAGGAATGCTTAATTAAGCCTTCATCAAAGATAATCAAAGAAATACTCAGTATAATGAAAGACAATTATTATATTGGGGAATTTAAAGAAATAGAGGATTCCAAAGGCAATATACTGAGTGTTGAGCTGTTGAACAAGATAAACAAATGCGGTGTTATAAAGCCAAGATTTTCAGTAAAAAAAGAGGGATATGAAAAATTTGAGAAAAGATTCCTTCCTGCAAAGGGTTTTGGAATTTTAATTGTATCAACACCACAGGGAATAATGACTAATGAAGAAGCAAAGAAAAAAAGTATTGGAGGAAAGCTTTTGGCATATTGTTACTAAAAATGAGATTAGACATCACCCAGGAAATTAATATTCCGGAAGGAATTGAAATAAGCAAAGAGGCTCATTTAATTAAAGTAAAAGGCCCTATGGGAGAGGTAAGCAAAAAGCTTGCTGGCCCAAAGGTTGAAATAACTGCAGATAAAAACTCAGTAAAAATAAGTTCAAAGAAAGCAACAAAAAGAGAAAAAAAATTAATTTATACTTTTAAAGCGCACATAAACAACATGATAAAAGGCGTAACAGAGCCATTTGTTTACAAGCTAAAAATATGCCCAGGGCATTTCCCAATGAATGTATCAATAGAAAAGGATGTTTTTATTATAAAGAATTTTTTTGGCGAGAAAACCCCAAGAAAGCTTAAGATAAAGCCGAATGTTAAAGTAAAAATTGACGGCAAAGATGTATATGTTGAGGGAATTGACAAAGAGCTTACTTCACAGACAGCAGCAAGCATTGAAACACTTACAAGAATAAAAAACAGGGACAGAAGAATATTCCAGGACGGAATATACATTGTCTCAAAGGCAGGAAAAGAAATCAAGTGATTATTATGAAAAAACTAAATTTCATCAGGCAGGATGCACATAAGAAAGTTAGATTAGGAAAAAAGTGGAGAAGGCCAAGAGGCCTGCACTCAAAGATGAGGCTTAGCAAAAAGGGCTATAACAAGAGCGTTTCAGTTGGTTATGGAAGCCCTAAGACAACAAGGGGATTAAACAAATCAGGCCTTAAATTAATAATCATTAAATCATTAAAAGATATTGAGAAGATTGATGCTAAGAAAGAATGCATTGCTGTTGCAAAAACCATTGGGCTCAGGAAAAAGGTTGAGATTTTAAAGCACGCAGTTAAAAAAAGCATTAATGTTGCTAATATTAAGGATGTTAATAAATTCCTGAAAGATGTTGAGGAAAAAATCAATAAGAACAAAGAAGAAAAAGAAAGTCTCAGGAAGAAAAAAGAGAGTAAGGAAAAAGAAACAAAGAAAAAAACAATAGAAGAAAAGGTCGAGAAAACAGACGAAGAAAAGAAGGAAGATGAGAAAAAAGAAAAGGATAAAGTACTGATAAAAGGAACTGAACAAAAATGAAACTTAAAAATCAGAAAAGGCTTGCTTCAGGCTTGTTAAAATGCAGCAGGAAAAGAATTGTTTTTGATAGTGACAGGCTTGATGAAATCAAAGAATCAATTACAAAAAGGGATATTGCTGGTTTGATTAAAGACAAGGCTATCAGAAAGAAGCAGGCTAAAGGTGTTTCGAGGGCAAGGGCAAATAAAATCAAAACCCAGAAAGCAAAGGGAAGAAAAAAAGGTCCTGGCTCGAGGAAGGGAAAGCATGGTGCAAGACTGCCAAGAAAACAGGCATGGATGAATAAGGTCAGGGTTCAAAGAAAATTCGTTAAAGAGCTGGAAGACAAGAAAATAATAAACACAAAATCACATCGTATGCTTTATTCAAAAATAAGCGGCGGTTTCTTCAGAAGCAGGAAACATATAAAAATATACATAAAAGAAAATGATTTAACAAAGGAAAATGGTAAAAGCTAAGATTCAAATAGTGCAATTCAGGAGAAAAAGAGAAAGAAAAACTAATTATAAAAAGAGAATTAGCCTTCTTACTTCAGGAAAGCCAAGAATTGTTATCAGAAAATCAGTATGCAATATTAACATCCAGATTATTCAATACAGCCCTGAAGGGGATAATGTGCTTGCATCAGCAAATTCAAAAGATCTTGTAAAATTTGGGTATAACCTT
The DNA here is from genome assembly GCA_964458955.1 of uncultured Methanosarcinales archaeon. Classification (GTDB taxonomy): domain Archaea; phylum Nanobdellota; class Nanobdellia; order Woesearchaeales; family CG1-02-33-12; genus CG1-02-33-12. The sequence goes on along the minus strand of CAYWLA010000059.1, from coordinate 4,160 downwards.
AACAGAGGCAATATTCCTGCTGCTTATTTAACAGGGCTTTTGCTTGGCCAGAAAGCAAAGAAAAAAGCAGTAAAAGAAGCAATAGTTGACGCTGGCTTAAATATCCATGTCAAGGGCTCAAGAATCTATGCTGCTGTGAAAGGAGTTGTTGACGCTGGCCTAAAAGTGCCATGCTCAGAGGATATTTTCCCTTCAGAGGAAAGAATTAGCGGAGCCCATATTTCAAATTATGCAGAAAAACTAAAAAAAGAAAACATGGAAATGTATAAAAAGCAGTTTTCATCATATATTAAAAAGAATACAGAAGATGTAAAAAAACAGTTTAACGATGTAAAAGACAAGATTATGAAGGTATAAAAATGTATGATAATAAAAAAACAAAGCGTAATAATAAGAGGGGGCCAAGAAAATCTCCTAAGGAACCTGATTTCGATAAGGAAGCCTGGAATCCAAAAACAAGTCTTGGAAAGAAAGTAAAATCAGGCGAAATAACAAAGATTGACGAAATACTGGACAATGGATTAAAAATACTTGAGTCAGAGATAGTTGATGCATTACTGCCAAACCTGAAAACAGATTTATTGCTTATAGGCCAGTCAAAGGGAAAATTTGGGGGTGGCCAGAGGAGAGTTTTCAGGCAGACTCAAAAGAAAACAAGTGAGGGCAACAAGCCAAGTTTTGCAGCATATGCTATTATTGGCAACGGCAATGGCTATGTTGGGATAGGCTATGGAAAAAGCAGGGAAACTGTTCCTGCAAGGGAAAAAGCCCTAAGGAATGCAAAGCTTAATATTATAAAAATAAAAAGAGGATGCGGCTCATGGCAATGCAGCTGTGGAAATCCTCACTCAATCCCATTTAATGTCGAAGCAAAGTGCGGCTCATCTATAATGAAAATAATGCCTGCTCCTAAAGGAAATGGCCTTTGCATTGAAAAAGAATGCAAGAAAATTCTGGAGATTGCCGGAATTAAGGATGTATGGTCAAAAACAAAAGGCCAGACAAAAGTCAAAACAAATCTTGTAATGGCATGCTTTGATGCTTTGAAGCAGCTTAGCTCAATAAGAGTTCAGCAAAGATATTACAAAAGCCTTGGCATTGCTGAAGGAGCAATTGAGAAGGAAGAAGTTGAACCAGAAGAAGTGACAAAAATAAAAGTTAAGAAAGATGAAACCAAGGAAACAGCAAAGCCAAAGAAAGAAGCAAAGGCTGATGCTCCTAAAAAAGAAGCTGAAGAAGAAACCATGATGGAGATTATAAAGAAAAAAGTCAAGAAACAGGAAGATAAGGAAACAGCAAAGGCTGATGCTCCTAAAAAAGAAGCTGATGCAAAGAAAAAGGAAGAAGAAAATGAGTGAAGAAAATAAGAAAAGACTTGCAGTCATAAGAATAAGAGGCCAAACCGGAATAAAGAAAGACATAAAGGATACTCTTAAGATGCTCTGCCTTTATCGCAGTAATTATTGTGTTGTGGTTGATGATAGTCTGTTTGGAATGATAAGAAAAGCAAAAGATTATGTAACCTGGGGCGAAATAGACGATGAAACATACAATCTTCTGGTTGAAAAGAGGGGAAAGGAATACAAAGGAAGATTAACTGACAGCAAGAAAAAGATTAATTACAAAAAATTCATAATTGTTAATAATAAAAAATACAAAAAATATTTCAGGCTCAGCCCTCCAAGGGGAGGCTTTGAAAGAAAAGGCATAAAAACCCCATTTACTAAAAGCGGGGCCTTGGGCTATAGAAAAGAAAAAATCAATGAATTAATTAAGAAGATGGTTTAAATGGTTACTTACAAAAAAAGAAAAAACAGGAATATGAGGGGCTCTCAGACACATGGCTGGGGAGCTAAGAAAAAGCACAGGGGAGCAGGTTCCCGCGGCGGCAGGGGAATGGCAGGAACAGGAAAGCGTGGCGATGCAAAAAAGCCAAGTATTTGGAAAGATACAAAATATTTTGGGAAATATGGGTTTACAAGGCCAAATAAGATAGTCATCAAAATAAATGCAATAAACCTCAAAACAATTGAGCAAAGGCTTGAATCCCTGCTGGCAAAGAAACTTGTTGAAAAGAAAAATGACTCTTATATTATTGATTTAAAGAAACTAGGGTTTAATAAAGTTTTAAGCACAGGCAAAATTACAAAAAAGTTTAACATAAAATGCGATTATGCGTCCAAGAAAGCTGTTGAAAAGATTAAAGAATCTGGCGGCAGTATTGTTCTGAAAGAGAAAAAAGTTAAAATAGTTAAGGAGAAACCAAAAAAAGAAAGGCCAGTTGCTGAAACAGCTGAAGAAGAGCCTGTTGTTCAAAAAACAGAAAACAAAGTTAAGGAAAAAGCAGAAAAAAAGATTAAAAATTAATTAAAATATCCAAAATGTCAGTTATTAACAGCATTATAGAAAACCTGCCTGAAGTATCTGGCCCAACACAAAAAAGGCTTTCCTTCAAGGAAAAACTGAAATGGACAGGCATTGTCCTTATATTGTTTTTTATTCTTGGAATGATACCTTTGTTTGGTTTAGGGCAGAACGCGCTTTCCCAGTTTGAGTATCTTTCAACAGTTCTTGCTGCACAGTTTGGCTCTTTGATATCTCTTGGTATTGGGCCAATTGTAACTGCATCTATTATTCTTCAGCTGCTTAATGGGGCTGGTATTCTTAAGATGGACCTTACAACGCATGAAGGCAAGAAAAGATTCCAGGGAATACAAAAAATATTATCAATTGTGATTATTTTTGCTGAAGCATGTGTTTTTGTATTTATGGGGGGCCTTGCTCCTGCAGTAGAGTTTATTGGAACATCTACTTACCTTCAATTACAATTATTGCTGGTGTTCCAGCTATTCCTTGGCGGTATGATGATTTTGTTTATGGATGAGGTTGTAAGCAAATGGGGCTTTGGCTCCGGAATATCTTTGTTTATAGCAGCAGGAGTAAGCCAGAGTATATTTATAAGGGCATTATCCCCGCTGCCATCACCATTTAATCCAGGTATTGCAACAGGGGCTATCCCTGCATTATTCCAGTTCCTGGCAGCAGGTGATCCTGTAAATGCCGGCCTGATGGCTGCAGCAGTTATTGCAACAATAATTGTTTTTTGTATTGCAGTCTATGCCCAGGCAATGAAAATAGAAATACCCTTGAGTTTTGGCAGGGTAAGGGGATATGGAATGAGGTGGCCCCTGTCATTTATTTATACAGGAGTTATTCCTGTTATTCTTGTTTCTGCATTAATGGCAAATATACAGCTGTGGGCAAGGTTATTGCAAAACTGGGGACATCCAATTCTTGGAACCTTTGTTGGCAATAGCCCCACTTCAGGTATTATTGCTTGGCTTTCTTCACCAGACATAGTAGGCAAGATAATAAAGGGAAGCATTGTCTCTGCTGATTTTGCACATGCTCTTGTTTACATGCTTTTCATGATTTTAGGTTGTGTTGTATTCTCAATATTCTGGGTCCAGACATCAGGCATGGATGCAAGAAGCCAGGCAAAGCAGATAATGTCATCCGGACTGCAGATTCCAGGGTTCAGGAAAGACCAGAGAATCTTAGAGCATTTATTAAATAGATATATTCATCCATTAACAATAATGGGGGCAATTGCAATTGGATTTTTAGCTTCAATAGCTGACCTGACAGGCGCCCTGACCAGCGGGACAGGAATTTTATTAGCGGTTATGATAATCTACAAGCTTTATGAGGAGATATCAAAGCAGCATATGATGGACATGAATCCTATGATGAGAAAGCTCATGGGTGGCCTATAAAATGTTTGAAGCAATAGTTGATCCAATACTTTCCCCTCTTCTTAAATTAAATCCTTTGCTGGGAATTGCTATAATCTCTTTTATTTTGACATTATTGATAACACTTATTCATAAATTTGCAACAAACCAGGAGGTAATGAAAGGCCTTAAGAAAGATATGAAAAATCATCAGGATGAGATGAAAAAGCATAAGAATAATACAAAGAAAGTCATGGAAATCCAGAAACAAGTTATGCAGAAAAACATGGAATTCATGAAGCATTCTTTTAAGCCAATGATCTTCACATTTATCCCAATAATAATCATCTTTGGCTGGCTTAATGCCAATATGGCTTTTTATCCAATAATGCCTGGCCAGGAGTTTGATGTTACACTTACATTTGA
>CAYWLA010000058.1:0-8023 GCA_964458955.1 uncultured Methanosarcinales archaeon | reverse complement strand
TTATAAATAATAATTATGTAAATATTATATCACAAAAATAGAGGCTTTTTAAAATTCGTTGGCATGCCCGCCATAGCTTTAGTGTAGGCTGGGGCTATGGAACGATGTTGGAATCTTTTTGGCAAAAAACGAGTTTAATTCTATTAAAAGGTCTTTTAACTAACGATTTTTATATTAAATTATGATGAATTAAGAATTTCTGAAATTTTTAATTTTCCAAATTCATTAAATATGATTTTAATACCAATTTCATTTTTCCACCATCCATTGGTTGTAAAATTACTCGCTGGTGTTAATGCTGAACTCACTCTATACAACTTTGTGCCCTGTGGAACATATTTCATCATATGTGCCCATGATCTTCTCATAGCAAACCATACTGTTACAAGAATAATAGACTTATAGGTTATACCTAATTCATCCATCATGTTTAATCCACCACGTACATTATCTGGAACACTAATTGCAGTATCATGAATAATTATATCTCTAGACGGAACACCATGTTCTATTGCCCATTCTTTAAATATTGCTGCTTCTGATTTTTCTCGTTTCTCATAAATAGGCATACCGCCAGAAATAAAAATCTTAGGAGCTAATCCTTGCTTATATAAATTAACCGCAGCTTCAATCCTTGCTAAGCTTTTACTTCCGAAGACAAAAATCATATCAGATTGCTGAGGTGTATCTTCTTCACCAAGATATTTTGTTATATCCCTCATCAAATTTTCTAACTCTCTGTTTCCTTCTTCAATCATACGTAATGTCCTGGAAACAATTTGTGATTGTACTCTTGCGCCAAGAATTACTAATTCCTGCCATGTGATATTTTGATTTAAAATATCAGTAGGCAATCCAATTAATTCAAGCCAACGAATAAGTAATTCAAAATTAGCAAAGTGTTTATTTTCTTTGCCTGGCGCAACTCGACGTTTTGCCTCTCGCTGAAGAATTGCTTCTAATTCTTTTATTTCAGGGATCTCGGATGAATTTTTGCGATTTGAAATATTATCCATATTCTAATTCTATCAAAAAATCGCCTTTTTGGCGATTCTAATTTGCTGGGGTTATGGAACGATGTTGGAACCTTTTTGGCTCAATTAAATTGATTGTTTTAATAACTCTAAAACAATTGGAAAATCTGCTTTAAATTTATTTTTATCCTTTTTAATCATCTGTTTTATCTTTTTTAAATCATACCAAAATAAATTATCAATCCCATCTTTATCATAGTTGTTTATTTCTCCTTCATAAACTAATTTATATACTTTCATAAAACAATTTACCCCTTGCTTTGGAATTATTTTCCCTAATTCGACTAACTCTAAACCTGTAATCCCTAATTCCTCTTTTAATCCTCGAAGAGCGGCACTATAATAATCTTCTCCAGCTTGCAAATGTTCACCACAGGAAAAATCATAACATCCAGGAAAAATTCTTCTATTCATTGATCTTTTCGGTAAAAGTAATTCTCCCTTTGAGTTAAAAATAAAAATATTCACAACTCTTACATTGTGCTCTAATCCTCTTTTCCAAATATTCTCTCTCGTGTCTTTACCTTTAACATTATCGCCCTCATCAACTATATCTAAATATTCATCTTTCATATATTCCAATTTTACCAAAGAATCGCCTTTTTGGCGATTCTAATTTGCTGGGGCTATGGAACTATGTTGGAACTTACTTAATCCTCAAAACTCATTAGTTTTTAAGGACTATAGCGGATGGTCATTTTTTCAAATTCTTTTAATGCGTCCTTCTAATGTGAAAACAAAAACAAGTAAGCCAAATCAATCTTTTCTTTGCCCCTTCAATTCCTTCGCTATTTGAGATTTTATACCATTCTTCCTCTAACTGATGAAACAACTTTAATTCTGACTTGGGCATTCCTCTTTTTTCAAAAAGCGGAATTATCTTTTTAGATAACTCAAACCCAAGAGGATTAGTTACTCTCATTATTCGCCGCACATCATATCTTCCTTCAAAAGACATTGCTTCGACTACATCAATTTCATCCCAATATCCTCCAATTAATTTATCTTCACCAACTCCCCAGCCACCTTCATTCTTAGGAAGTTCGGAACGTTTTACGAAAGCAGCTGAATAATCCCAATCAGCTCCCAAATTACTTTTGCCGTCTTTCTTTTTTCTTTTGAATTTCAATTTAGGCATTATCTTAATTATATACTAAGCAGCAAAATGAAAAAAGGAATGGATAAATCCACCCCTTTTTCAAAAAGTTTAATTTTTAAACCTTCTGCTTTAAGATTGAGATATTGATGCGAATTCCCTTTAAATGAGGAACCATGGGAAGATCATCGAGATTATGAGGTATCTTCTTCCCATCAAGAAAGTAATCTATACTTGCGATAAGATTACTATGAGTAATAATAAGAACACGACTTTGAACATGCTTTTTAGCTAAATTGTATATCCTCATAATCTGAATTATTTTCTCTATCCGCTCTTTAATATCTTCTCCCGATTTAATGTCGTCGAATTCTTTTCTCGTCACAGGGTGATTAGAACAACCAAAAATTTCTGCTGTCTCCACACATCTTAATGGTTGAGCTGAAAATACTTCATCATAGTTAGTTCCAGATGAAATTCGCATTGCTTCTGTTTTACTTTTCAAGGTCAGTTTTTTTGTCTGTCTATCATATTCACCATGCCGCCTTATTTCAATTATCATTTCGCCTCCTCCTCTCCTGTTTCCTATTTAGATTATATCGTATTAAATGATATCATGATATCAACTATTTGTCAATATCTCTTTCTCAGCATTGAATCTCCATAAATTTTATTTATACTAAATCGCTTAATAATTTATTTATTTTCCATGCAGGCTTCTCTTTTTCTTGATTATTATAATATCCTTCTATTTTACCATACTATATTAAAACTTCTCAGTTTAAACAAAAAATCGCCTTCTTGGCGATTCTAATTTGCTGGGGCTATGGAACGATGTTGGAACCTTTTTGGCTTTAAAAAACGTTTAATACCAGATATAAAGCGTTTTCTAGCTTAAAATTAATTCAAATTTTTCTAATCGCGCATAAAATAAGCTTATTTAATTCACTTTTACCACCCCATGCTCTATAACAAGCACTTTTTTCTGAAGAAGAAAAATATTGAGAGGCATAAAGAATAGCAGAACAGACATAATCAGACTGTTCATCAGAATAATGATTCCTTAATAATTTTTTTTGTATTGTATTACCAAACTTTCCTATAAAAATCGCACAAATAGCTCTCAGTGCTGCAGGTAAATTCCCGTCCCTCAATTGATTGATAGAAAAATTAACAGTAGTTTTTTTAACTTTCTCTGCTCCCATAAGAGCTGCATATAACCACATATATTGATAATCAAAAAAGATATTTTTATCACAAAGTAATCCTTCTGTTTTTGTTCCATAACCAGGATCTAAGCCAATCATTTTCCCTATATATCCTGCAAAGACCTGAGCCATCTCTTGTCGCTCTAGATATTCTCCAAAAACATACTCAATCGCGTAACTATCTTTAATTTTTGCAAATACTGGGATACAAAATTTATCAATTTTATCTCTAGCGGAACGATCTTCCTCCTCAAAATCAAAAAGTTTTTTAGTTGCATCTATATCTACTTCTCCATAATCTATTTCTGGTCTTGTAATACCACTTGGTAAAAAGTCCCACTGAATTGTTGACGAGTAAAAATCCCCTAATTCTTGCCTGGCCTCTTCTTCAAATTTTTCTTCAAGCTCTGACTCTATTTCATCTTTGGCTTTTTTAAACATCATTTGAATTTTTGTTTCCTCTCTCAATAATACTTCTGATGATAATATTGCCGTCTTTAATTCATTCAACTGTAAACCTTCTTTTCTTAACCACTTTATTAATTTTATTTTATTAGAAAAAGCTTTTTCCCATGAATTAAAAAATAAATAAATATCATCAACATAACGAACGAAAGGTATTTTATTTAAATCACACTCTCCATCTAGAGAACAAAGATAAAAATTTCCTAAAAAATCGGAAGGAAAAACTCCTTGAATAATACCTTTAGATCTTTTTTCGGAAAAAGAAGATAAAAGTTTTTCTAAAAAAGAAACGACTAATTCTTTAGAGCCTGAAGATTTTAAAAGATTAATTAAAACATGTTGATCAATATTCTGAAAATAAGATGCTATATCAGCTTTTAAGACATATCGATAAGATTTCTTTTTAGCATATTTAATAATATTTCTGCTAAAACTATTAAAACATTTCGCTGATGACTTAAACATTAATCCTTTTGGATCCCTAGAAAGCAAAACGTTACTAAAGACTTTCTTTCTATCTATTAGCTTCTCGGCGTCTGGTCCAATATTATCTATCGCTAATTGATAAGACATTCTGTCATACGGCATAAGTATTGATCCAGGACGAGTAAACCCTGTTGGCTTAGGAATTTCTATAGTGATTGGTAAAGATGAATCAAAATTTTTACTTATTAATTTGCTTGATAAATTATTCCACAACTCTTCCTGTGCTAAAGCATAAACTGCATTAATATGTGGAGCATAAATAAAATCCCCCTGAACATCATTTATGATTCTCTTTAGCGTCAAGTTGTAATCAACTTTCTCTACGATATTTTGATCAAGACCAAACATTTTAATAATTCTTTTTATATTTTATCTAAAATTTAAAAATTATAAAAATAAGAAGTGCGACAATAAAAAGATGGGGCTATGGAACGATGTTGAAACCTTTTTAGTTAATAATTTATATAATCTTGATATATTCTGAATAATTATTTCTATAGAAATTATCTCCAATAAGGCTTAAAATTAAGAATTTCTTCAACAAGCTGTTCTGTAGACTGGCCTTTGTAGCAGACGGTCCTGTCGTCTACATAAACATAAGCTACTGGCTTATGAGGATTTTTTCCTTCCATCTCAGGATTTTTATTAATGTAGTCAACTGGAATATTGTTATCCTCACAATATTTTTTAATCATTTCATCACCTCTCGTAGTATAAATGATAATCTTATGCCCTTGCTGTTTTAATATTCGAATTGCATTAACAACTGCCTTGATTGGTTTGCCAAAATGATCGTGTCCTTTGAAGCCATCGTATTCTGCAATTACCCCATCAAAATCAAAGGCATATGGTCGTGCTTTTTTTATTTTTTCTGACATATTGTTCTTTTTTTTCTAAAATTATATGTGTTATAACCTTTAATATATTCTACCAAAAAATCGCCTTTTTGGCGATTCTAATTTGCTGGGGCTATGGAACGATGTTGGAACCTTTTTGGCCATAAAGACTGAATAATGTTAGAAATTATGGTAAACCTATTAACTTACTAAGAAACCAAAATACTACCCCTGCAATTCCCCAAGCAGGAATACTAAGAAAACTGGTATAACCTTTTATACTAAGACGGTTATAAGTCCATAATCTTTTATTAAGAACTTTATGATATATAAAGCCAAAAAACCATTCCGCCAAAAAACCTACAATAGCGCTTACTATAAACATCTTAAATATGGCAAAACTATAATAAAAGGAAAGAAAAACTATAAAGGCTGTTGGTGCAAGAATTATTGCCATATATTCACCCCATCTAAAAACAGTTGTTTTCCTACCATAAAGATAAGCTAAGTAATAGCCTACAAAACTCACAAATATAAATATGTACCAAAGTAATATTATTTTTTCCATATTTGTTTACTTTCTAGTCTTTTTGTTATTCTACCAAAAAATCGCCTGAATAAAAAGGCAATTCTATTTGCTGGTCCTGTGGAATGATATTGGAACTTATTTAATTCCGATAACCGAATAATATTAGAAATTATTTATCTAATAACCAAAAAATTACGTTTTTAAATTTAAAACCCCAGTTTGTTAAAAAGACTGGGGTTTTTTATGTTTAATTTCCAATAAATAAAAACTATTTTCTATTATTGTTCGCAGAAATGGAGATAATCAAACCAAGCGCCAATATGATATAAGTGATTATCAACAAATCAGCGGAACTTGCATTTGCTAGTATAGGAAATATTTCAGGACCGCGGATTATTACAAAATAAGATACTAAACCTGCAAAAATTAAAAATATAAAGGTAACCACCTTTATCTACCTCCTTTCTAAATTTTATTAATATTATTAACTATTTGCCATATAACTAACCACTAATCATATGTAATGACCAGTTATATAGCAGATAATTTAAATATTCTTTTTCAAAGAACAAAAATATCCTATAATAGGATACCATAAATATAACATATCCTACACGAAAAGTCAATAGATAAAAGCTGGGGGACTTGGATTCGAACCACTCTGGTTTACGCAATAAAAAATTGTCTTAGCGGAGGAGGCGGGAGTCGAACCCGCAAACGGCTTTTACACCGTTACAGTTTAGCAAACTGCTGCCTTACCATTCAGCGCACTCCTCCAATCAAAATAATAAAATCTATTTGGATTATACATTATTTAAGATATCTCTTCAAGTGTTTTGGATTATGAGAACCAATAGACTGAAAATATTTTTGCATATCCTTTACACTATCAAGTCGCACATCTTTATCCTGAGATAATCGTGGATTCATACCATTTCTGTTTCCGTATCTCTGGATTGCCACCAATTTTTCCATATTTTTTATAAACAGCAATTCCGCCAAGTTTAGCCGCCTTGTTAACATACCAAAAAGAATTCTTTATCTCAATATGCTCTGGCATTTTCCTATTAGTTTTTCTTGCAAGAATTTTAACTGCTTTTAATGTCATAGAAAATTTCTCTCGCTTCCAATCAATTAATGTTCTACTACTAATCTTTAATAATTTGGCTAATTCTATACATGATAAGTTAAGTATGCCATTAGCATTTAAAAGAAATTCTCTTTGCTCCCCTGGAAGAAAAATTACTCTTTTGGCATTAAACGGTTCTACCATACCTCTATAATAACGATTTTAATAAATAAGGTAAATAACTTAGATTGTTTTAGGTACAGACATTTTGCACTCCTAATCTAAGAGCTTGGTTAGGAGTTTTTTCATTTAGACCACAATGTTTTGTATTATTGTACGTCATGTTCCATAATCTTAATTTGAATCTTAATTCTTCAAACGATTTAAACCTTAACTCATCGTAAAATTTCTCTTGATCTGTTCTATGGCTTCTTTCCACTTTTCCATTTTGAGCAGGTTTACCAGGGTCAATCAGATAATGTTCTATATCTAGTTTAGCACATAAAATATCAAAAGCATGAAGTCTTGGATTAAATGGATCAGAGCTTTTCAAATATCCTGTATATCTATTGGTAAAGTATGAACCATTATCTGTTTTAACAGCTTGGATTTTAAAAGGAGCAACACTGATTACTTTTCTTAAAAACTTGATAGCAGAATCATTACTAATATCATCATATATTTGAAGATATCTCCACCTGGAAGCGCAATCTATTGCCGTGAACTGGTAATATTGTATCTTGTTAAGCTTTTGCGGCACATACTTGACGTCTATTTCCACTAATTCGCCAATCCTTAAAGGAATCTTAACATATTTGTATTTAATTTTCCTTATTCTGTATTTTCTTGTTAGACCTTCCTTTTTAATTATCTTTCCAATAGTTCTTGTATCTATTTTGATACCTTCATCTTCTAAGTGCCATGCTAATTTCTTAGCACATTCTTTTTTGTCTTTTCTCAATTCTATTATCCTTTCTTTAATCCTAATGGGTGTTTCATTGGGATTTGTCTTAGGTCTTCTAGATTTATTCTCCAATCCTTTCATTCCATGCTTCCTGTATCTAGGCAACCAATACTTTAAAGACCTTTCAGAAAAAGGACAAACCTTTACCATGTTCTTAATGGTAATTTCTTTATTCAGGATTGGTTTAATCCACCTATATCTTTCTTCTGATGTTGTTTTTGGCATAGTTTTCATATGCCCCTAGATTATCAGAAAAGTGCAATATGTGTGTGGACATTACCCTTTACTCTTGACAAAAATTATATATATGCTACAATTCAAAAAGTCTCCCAGAAA
>CAYWLA010000057.1:5964-8148 GCA_964458955.1 uncultured Methanosarcinales archaeon | reverse complement strand
TTTGGGACAAGAGCAAAATACAAACCATTGAAAATATTAAATCCTTCTGAACTAAAATCAAAAAACATAGTTCTCATTGTTATTGATGGGCTTGGTTATGAATACCTTATGAACTACAAAAAGGATAATATACTGAAACAAAACCTAAAAGGTAAAATAACATCAGTATTTCCGGCAACAACAGGAGCAGCAATTCCAACATTCCTTACAGGAGTCTCAGTGCAGCAGCATGCAGTAACAGGATGGTTTGTATACTTAAAAGAACTGGGGTTAATATCCACAATCTTGCCTTTTATTGCAAGAAGCGGGTCAGAGCCTTTAAGCTATATAGGAGTTAAACCAAAAAAGATATTTACTGAAAAATCATTTTTTGACAAAATAAAAGCTGTATCATACATTATTCAGGACAAGACAATTGCATATTCTGACTTTTCATTAGCAAACAAGGGAAAAGCAAGGGTATTGTCATTTAAGCCATCATCACTTAATAGTTTTTTCAGGCAGATAAAAAAAGCAATAAACTCAAGCAATAGAAGAAAGTATATTTACGCTTACTGGCCGGATTTTGATTCTATATGCCATGTTTATGGAACTAAAAGTGCTAAGACAAATAAACATTTCAGCGAAATTAACAAAAAATTTGAATCATTTATTAAATCAATAAAAAAAACAGATACAACAGTTATAATAACCTCAGACCATGGCTTTATAGACACAGACAAATCTAAATTAATTGATTTAAAAGAGCATCCAAAACTTTCAGATGCAATGATAATTCCTCTCTGTGGTGAGAGAAGGCTTGCTTATTGTTATGTTCGCCATTCAAAAACAAAGCAGTTTGAGGATTATGTGAGGAAAAATCTCATCCATGCATGTTATTTATATAAAAGCAATGACTTAATAAAAAAGAATTATTTTGGATTATTCAAGCCAAACAAACGACTTTTTGATAGAGTAGGAGATTATGTTTTGATAATGAAAAAAAATTATGTGATAATGGATACTCTTCTTGGAGAGAGAAGAGGATTTCATATAGGAAACCATGGTGGAGTAAGCAAACAAGAAATGCATGTTCCTTTAATTGTAATAAAATAATTATGAGATTTCTTTTTTCAACAGATCAACTATCTTTTTCCCGTCTGCCTTTCCTCTTAGCCTGGCCATTGCCTGGCCAATCAAAGCATTAAATGGAGCGCCTTTATTTTTTTCAATTATTTCTTTGAGAATTTTCTTTATTTCCTCATCGCTCATTAAAAGATATTTTTTATAATCAACCTTTTTTCCATTTGCCTTCTCAACCAGAATTTCAAACACAGCTTCTTTTGATATTTTTCCCTTATCAAGATAATCAAGAATCTCCTCAATATGCTCGCTAATATCAATCTCTTTATTATATCTTCTTTTGATTTCCTTGCCTGAATTAACTAAGCTGTCTGCAATAAATAATGGCTTAATATTTTTGTATTTTTCAGCAAACTTTATGAAAAATTCTGTTTTGCCGGATTTTGTTATTAAATCTGCTAAATCTTTATTCAGCTTGAAATCCTTTTCAAGCTTTTCTGATTTGTCTGTTATCAATTCTGGAATCTTTATTTTGCTTGTATCAGGCCTTACCATCCTAATATCAGTTTCAGGATACATCCTTGCAGAGCCAGGCATTGGTCTCATAAAAGTTGTTGTTAAATCCTTATTGGCTTTTCTCACTTCTTTTTTTGGTTCTTCTCCTTTTTCTATTAGTTTAAGATGCCTCTTAACTTCATTCTCAATGATTTTTGGCATGTTTCTCAGGTCCTGAAATCCCTTTATCTCAACCCTTGATTTTCCCTTTATAGAAAGATTGACATCCTGCCTTATTGTGCCCAGTCCTCTTTTTACTTTGTTTGTTGACCTTAGTATCATTCCAAGCTTTTTTGCAGTTTCCATGCAGTGCTCTGGATCCTTTATGTCAGGAGCAGTTGCAATCTCAACCAATGGAATTCCTAATCTTGAAAGATTATAAATGTCTTCCTTGCTTGTTCTATTGACAATCTTTGCAGCTTCTTCTTCCAAACAGATTGTATCAATCCTCACTTTTCCCTTTGATGTCTCAATAAAGCCGTCTGCTGCAATCAATGCTGTCCTTTGAAAGCCGGATGTATTTGAGCCGTCAACAACTGTTTTTCTCATAAAGCAGATTTTGTCAAC
>CAYWLA010000057.1:0-5864 GCA_964458955.1 uncultured Methanosarcinales archaeon | reverse complement strand
TTGTCATCCCTTATAACAGAAGGGCAATTGCAGAATAATTTATGAGTGTCAAGCTGCTGGTGTATCTCAATCCCGCATTTGAAATTAAGCTTTTCATAGTCTAATTGCATAATCAATTAAAAACATAAGAACTTTATAAATCTTGCTGATTAAAAAAAGAGTTATTCCTTATTGTAAGCCTTACCATTAAAATGGTCCTTGATTATTGCAACTATTCCCTGGATGGGTTTTTTAGTATCGCCTTCCCAGTTAATACTAAAATCTGCATTTTTTATTGATGGAAGAATATACCCTATATAGCTCGGCTTAACTGTATCTTCCCACTGTTTTGAAATAGACTCGAATGTTCTTCCCCTCTCTTCCATATCCCTTTTCATTCTTCTCATCAGGCATACATCAAGATCTGTATTAACAAAGAATTTATAGTTCATCATTTTGCAGATATCTTTGTCATATAATGCGAGAATGCCCTCAAAAATAATCAAATCTGCTGGACGGATTACTTCTATTCTTTTCTCTCTTGTATGTTCAGCAAAGGAATAAACAGGCCTTTCAATTATTTTGCCTTGTAGAAATTCTGAAAGATGCTTTTTCATTAATGGCCATTCAAATGCCTTTGGAATATCATAATTTGTTTTCTGTCTTTCCTCAAATGAAATATTTGACTGGTCATTGTAATAATTATCCATACCAAATATTATTGCAGTGAGACTTCTATTAAGGTCTTTGCTGATATCTGGCAGGTTGCTTATTATTGTCTCAGCAATAGTTGTTTTGCCAGAGCCGCTTGCCCCGCCTATTCCGATAAGCATTGGTTTGTACATCAATATTACCTTTTCCAAACAACAACCCCTTTTTTGCTTACCTCTTTTATTCTGTGAAGAGGGATATTTACTTCTTTATCCTCTTTCTCAACTATAATAAACCCCCTATCAATATTCTTTATTTCACTATATTTAATATTTTCCTTTTTATTGCTTATCCTATCAAAATAAGCAATAGAATATAACAGGAATTCCCAAGTTAAATTAAATCTTTTAAAATGCCTAAATACTAATTTTTCCGAAAAGTTTAAGAATAGCTATCTACTTTTTTATAAATAAACTAATTGGTGGATTAAATGGAGCTCAAACAATTACAAGAACAGATAACAAAAATATTTCTTTCTAATTTAAAAAGGGATAAAATAGATGTTAGTGATGACTATCTAATATTAAAAATAACTGAAGAACTCGGAGAGTTTGTACAATCTTACATTGTTCATAAGAAAAAGTGCAGACCAGAAAAATGTTTATCTTCTGACGAATCTAAAAAAGAAATGGCCAAAGAATTATCTGATGTAATTGGATTAGCATTTGTGATTTCAACAATTCTTAAAATAGATATTGAAGAAGCACTAATAAAAAAGTGGATTACCAAAGAATGGGTAAAGAAAAAAATTCTTTAAATTTTAGATATTTTAAAAAACTCAAGAGGAAGATGTGCTTTAAGATTTTTATCATTACATAACAGAATTTGATGTTATTTTACCTAAGAAAAGTTTTGTCTTCAACTCTTTCTGAGATTTCTCCCTTGAGGTTTTTTATAATTAGTTCTTTAACTTCCTCTTTCTTGTAGTTGCTCAGAAGCCAGGCCAATTTAATAAAAGTAGTTTCAGGTGTCATATCACTCAGATGGCCCAAAACTCCAATCTCCTGCAGCTCCCTCATCGGCGTATAGACATTCATCTGTATTCTTCCGTATATTGCCTGCGATGACATAACCACAATTAAACCATTTTTTATCATATCTTTTAAAGAATCAAATATTTTCTTGTTTTCTTTTGTGTACTCGTCTATCTCCTCGTTTGGCAAGTGGCCTAAGCCAGTGCCTTCAATAACTAATCCGTCAAAGTTTTTGTAAGCCAAAAACTCCTCAGCGAACATATTTGTATGTGTTTTTATCAACCCAACCTTTATTTTTTCATCAAACAACTTTAATTTTAATTTTTTATTATCTTTCTTGCTGTAACTCTTTTTCATAAATGATATATTTTTATCATTGAAATTTACCCTTGCAATAGGGGTTGTATTTATTGGCCTAAATGCATCTCTCCTGCTAGTATGCATTTTTCTTGTTTTCAGGGCTGGAAGTATCAGGCATGACTCATCACTCAAATTTTCATGCATGCATATTGCAACATCTGCAAAATCAGAATTTGCAATAAAATAACAGGCAGATATTAAATTCAGGCCAGCATCACTAGAGCCGCGGTCAGAGCTTCTCTGCGAGCCAACCAAAACAACAGGAACAGATAAATCCTCTAATATAAACCTTAAGGCAGCGCTTGAGTAATGCATTGTGTCTGTTCCATGAGTTATTATTATCCCGTCTGTTCCTGAATTTACCTCTTTTTCAATTTCTTTGGCCATAAGGTTGTAATGCACAAACCTCATCATCTCAGACTGCATGCTTGCTATCTTTCTTGATTTTATGTTTGCAATTTTTGTTAGCTCAGGAAACATGCCAATAATCTCTCCTGGAGAGAATTTTGCAATTACCCCTCCTGTTTTGTAATCAACTTTTGATGCAATTGTCCCGCCAGTATGCAGTATTGAAATAGTTGGAAGTTTTTTATTTTGTTTTATTTCAGCTGTTTTCTGCTTTTTTTCAGAATATGCTTTAACCAGTTTAATTTCCTTAACATCCTTCTTATCAATGCCAATATTATAGCCGCTCTCAAGCTTAAGAATAACAACACCCTTTTCACTCTCTGGCACAGGCATAAGGACTCCATTTAACTTCTTATCTTTTGTCTGAACAATGACACTATCTCCGGTTTTAGCTTGCATAAAAGGAAATTAGGGTATTTATTATATAAATGTTTTTATATTTTTAATTAGCACAAAACACAAAATATAAAAACTAGTTCTTTTATCACATTAAAAAAACATGGAGCCAAAAAATTTTCTGTTTGTATCAATCGATGGACTTATTGGAGATATTGTATGGCAGATTTCTAAGGAAGGCCATAATGTAAAATATTCTGTTGATTCAAAAGAGGACAAAGAGGTTGCTGACGGATTTGTTGAAAAAACAGATAACTGGGAGAAGGAGGTTGACTGGGCTGATATCATAGTTTTTGATGATGTTCTTGGGCAGGGCACAAAAGCCCAGAAGCTTAGAGAGCAGGGTAAACTTGTTATAGGGGGGACACCTTACACAGACAGGCTTGAGGATGACAGGGCATTTGGCCAGGAAGAGCTGAAAAAATTTGGAGTTCCTATAATCCCATACAGGGACTTTACATCATTTGAGGAGGCGATAACCTTTGTTAGGGAAAATCCATGCAAGTATGTTATAAAGCCAAGCGGTGAGGCGCAGAGCATAAAGGGGCTTTTATTCATAGGCGAGGAGGATGACGGCAGAGATGTTATACAGGTACTTAATGATTACAACAAGGCATGGTCAAAGAAAATTTCCTTATTCCAGCTTCAGAAGAGAATATCCGGAGTTGAGGTTGCAGTAGGAGCGTTCTTCAATGGCAAGGAATTCCTTTATCCAATAAATGTTAATTTTGAGCACAAGAAGCTCTTTCCAGGTGACCTTGGCCCATCAACAGGCGAGATGGGGACTTCAATGTTCTGGAGCGGGCCAAATAAGATATTTAATTCAACGCTGAAGAAATTTGAGTCAAAGCTTGCAGAGGAAAATTATGTTGGCTACATTGATATAAACTGCATTGTCAACAGCCATGGAATTTATCCTCTTGAGTGGACTGCGCGCTTCGGCTATCCAACAATTTGTATACAGCAGGAAGGAATGATAACTCCTATAGGTGAATTTTTTTATAACCTTGCAAGCGGGAATAAGATAAATTTTAAGATAAAAAAGGGATTCCAGATTGGAGTAAGAATTGTTGTGCCTCCTTTTCCATTCAAGGATCCTGAAACATTTAATGTCAAGTCAAAGGATTCTGTTATTTTCTTCAAAAAACCAGTAGAGGGAGTTCACATAGAGGATGTAAAAAAAATAAACGACGAGTGGCTTGTTACAGGAACATCAGGGGTTGTCCTTATTGTCTGCGGAACAGGGCAGACAATGAAGCAGGCGCAAAACCAAGTATACGGCCGCATAAAGAACATTCTGATACCACATATGTATTACAGGACGGATATAGGTGACCGCTGGTTTGATGATGGAGATAAATTAAACACCTGGGGCTATCTAAGAGAAGTTTGAGTTATGAACTTATCAATAATTTCTTTTGCCTCTTCTATTTTACTGTATGAAGCTATTTTTACTCCTGGCGCCCCTGCTATCATTGCTGAGACTCTTTTTAGTTCTTTTGGACTGTAAATGCACAAAATCCTTTTGTTCATTCCAACTGCTGTTCTTATTTCATAACCTACGCCGAGAGATGGCCTTGTAACCTCTGCAACAAAAATATCACATTCATTTATCCAGTCAACATCCCTGTCATGTATGTATTTATCTGTAAGATTTATTTCACCATCCTTAGATATATTATCTTTTCCTACATGCTCGGTAAGGACATCACCATATCCTTTAAGGTGCTGAATTATCTGCTTGTAAATCTCAATATCATGTCTTCCTCCCCTTATTGAGCCAGCAAAGTAAATCTTCATTATTTTTTAATTAAGCTAGATAAATATAAATCTTTCTATTAAATTCTTCGTGAATACTTAATATAACTCGTTCTTTATTCCCTCAAGTAGAAGGTCAAACCTTAGATAGCCTGATTTTTCATTCATGTGGCCACCGTTTCTTATTACAGTCAAATTTGTATTGAGGTTTTTTGCAAGCTCTCTTGCCTTTTCTAATGGTACGTAAGGATCATCATTTCCATGGAAAACATTAAATCTACGGCAGTTCTTTTTTATTTTATCCCAGTCAAAGCTTTTGTCTGTGAAGCTCTTGTTTATTTCATCAAACTCTGGATTGTTTAAAAGCCCTGTAAATCCAGAAACAAAAAATGCTGCCCTTATCTTTATGTCAATGGTTTCAAGTAAATTAAGCAGGAATGCGGGCCCAAGACTGTGGCCAATAACAATTGAATCTTCATCTAAATATTTCCTGTAATCACTGAATACCCTCATCCAGCTTTCCAGGGTTTGGTTTTCAGGAGTAGGAAACCTTGGCACAAAAACATTATAACCTAATTTTTCAAGCTCCCTTTTCAGCCATGGAAACCAGTTCTCTTCAGGGTTTCCATATGCCCCATGAACTATGAAAATGCTAAGCATAATTCTATTATGGTTTTATAACTATAAATAATTTTCTATTATAAACCATTTTAAAGTAGTTACAACCAAAAGCTTTTTAAAGTCCGGGTTTTTATTATTCTTTATGATTAATGAAAAAGAATATAATTCAGTTGTTCGTAAAGTAAATGAGATTCCTAATTATATTTTCAATTCAAAAGATTCAGAAAAAATTATTTATGAAATATTAAAATCCAGTATATACAATCTTATTCCATTGTATAGAGAAAGAGGCATTATTGATTTAGATGAAAAAGTTGCTCCTGAACTTCAGACTTTTTGGGAGGATGATGTCTTACCAATGGTGGGCAATAAAGTTAAATTTGTTGAAGAAGAAAAAAATTATCTAAAAAGAGATGGAGAACTACCATGCATTATTCTTCGAAATCTTTATAATTTAGCTGAAAAACATAAAAGGATAGAATTGTCCTCAAAACTTGATTTAATAATCTCTATCATAGAAGAAAAATAATAAACTTTAACCATAAAATTATAGAATTATTATAATCTTTCTATAAACATTCAAAAAAATAGTTCAACACAAATTTAATTCATGTTTTTCTTTAATTTTTTATAATTTAAAAGGAATTGTTAGATTTC
>CAYWLA010000056.1:0-8667 GCA_964458955.1 uncultured Methanosarcinales archaeon | reverse complement strand
CATCAAGCTTTATAATCTGATTTTCAAAAATAGGATTATTGTTTTTTGTAGGACAGAAATGCGCAGCTATCTGGTTCATTGATATCTGTGAGGGAAAAGCTATTTCTCCTCCCAAACTGATAATTTTCTCATCAGTTTTTTTGGCAACATCAAGAAGATTATTTCCTTTTTTTATTAGTTTTTTTCCGTATTCAAGTGCCTGCGCAGCGATATTACAGGACTTTTTCCAGTTTTCTAACTCTCCTTTATTTAAGTCACTTACATTCATAAAACAGAAATAATTTTTGTTTTATAAAAACCTTTTGAATTACATTAATGCACTAAATAAAGTAAGCAAGACAATCATAACTGCAAGTATTATATAAGAGATTTTTTTAATCATTTTAATAGATAATGGCTACAAGAACCCTCTTAATTTGTTTAAATCTTATTTTCCCAGGATCAGGGCTCTGGTTGTTATCACCTTTAACAATGCAGTACCATCCTTCTTCATCACTGCTTATTTTTATTATTCTGTGGATTATTGTTCCATCAGCATAGTCTGACTTATATGAGATTATATCCCCAACATGTATATCATCAGCTGATTTTGGAATGATTTGTATTGCATTAGCTGTTTCATCAAGCACAGGGTCCATTGAATTTGTGTCCATGAATGAGGCCCACTCAGCGTCTTTTAAGTCAATAATAATTCTATCATTATAAACCTTTATCTGGTCTTCCTTTATCCAGTCACCTGGAGAGTCTTTTTCTACACCATCCTGGAATAATGATAAAGGCCTTTCTACAGAACTCAGCTCGCTGTATGCATCATTAAATATTAATCCGAGCATGAATGCAAGCAATACAGTGATAACTTGTTTTTTGTTTAACATAATACCCCCAATCTAACTACCAAGGAGTAACACTACTATATAAATCTTTCTATTTTAGCTATTAAGAAGTAGTGAATAATTAAAAATACAAAAGTCTAGAAATATTTGATTATGAAAAGGATTACTAAAGAAAAATGATTTTATCACCACCTTCTATTACTCTCTTTGTGATACTTACTACCTTCATCTCCCGTTTCTGGAGTTGCAGATACATATTTTTTTAGATAATTAAATGTTGACTTCATAATAACTTTTACACCATTAGCAATAACTTCTAGTTTACTCTCTGGTTCCTTTTTATTTAAATTGTAAAAATTATCAATAGTATATTTTTTTGAAGATTCTTTTAACATTTTGTATCATTATAACTAAAAGAATAACCACTATATAAATCTTTCTATTTTAGTTACTAAGAAGTAATTAAAAAAGATTATTTAAGCCTGATGGCCTCTAAATTCCTTGGTGCAGCTGTTTCTACCCTGTTAAGCTTATGTATTGAGCTTGCAAGGTCAAGGCATCTTGAGCTTTCGCCGTGATTTACAATGACTTTTTTTGGCTTGGGGTCACACCTATAAACAAAATTGAGCAGCTGCTTCCTTCCGCTGTGGCCTGTAAATCCTTCCATGGTATTTACTTCCATTTTTATTTGTGTTATCTCCTTGCTTCCATCCACTGACATCTCTTTTTCCCCTCTTTGAATCCTCCTACCAAGAGAGCCCTCTCCCTGATAACAAACAAAAAGAAGGGTGTTTTTTGGATTGTCAGCAAGCTGTTTTAAATATTGTACAGAAGGGCCTCCGACAAGCATTCCTGACGTAGCAAGAATAATGCATGAGCCGGTCTCTTCTATAACCTCTGTTCTTTCCTTCTGGGAGCCAACTCTTTTGAATATCTCTGATAAAAATGGATTTTGGTCTTTGTGAAAAATCTGCTTCCTCACAATACCATTCAAAAACTCAGGATATGCTGTATGGATTGCTGTTATGTCCCATACACTTCCATCTATGAAAACAGGAACTTTTTCAATCTCTCCATTTCTTATCATATTTTCAACTATTAATAAAACCTCTTGTGCTCTTCCAGAACCAAGGACAGGAACAAGAATCTTTCCTTTTCGATTAATAGTCCTTTTGATTATGTCTGCAAACTCATCTTCGCATTCCTTTCTTGACTGTAATATGTTTTCACGACCTCCATAAGTGCTTTCTATCATCAATGTTTCAACTCTTGGAAATTTTGTGACTGCTGTATCAAGGAGTCTTGTTTTTCCAAACTTCATATCTCCTGTATAGACTATATTATGCAGCCCATTACCTATGTGCAGATGTATCATAGAAGATCCCAAAATATGCCCAGCATTATAGAGTGTTATCCTAAAATCTGGTGTTATATCACTTACCTCATTATAGTCTAAGCAGATAGTGTGCTTCACCATTTCCTTTATATCATCAATTGTAAATATTGGCTCTTTCCCATTGGAGCGCATTATCTTAATATAATCAATTAATAGCAAAGCAGAAACATCCCTTGTTGGTGCTGTGCAGTAAACAGGACCCCTATAACCATACTTGTACAAATAAGGTATAAAACCGCAGTGGTCAAGATGAGAGTGCGTTAATATAACTGCGTCAAGGTCATTTATATTAAATTCAGGAGCCTCAAGATATGGATAAGCATCTTTATCAGAGGCTATATTAACACCGCAGTCAAGTAATACCCTTGATTCGGGTGTCTGCAGAAAAAGGCACGATCTTCCAACCTGCCTTCCACCGCCTAAATAGCTTACTCTAATCCATTCGTTCTTTTTTTCCCTTATCCAGCCATCATAAATTCTATGGCCAATCTTATCAAGAAATTTTCTCCTGTAATCTGAATTTTGGTATAAAACAGCTCTTATGTTTTCAATAAGCTGTGATCTTATTGCGGGTTTTCTCCTTATTAACGGAACCCACAATGTTTTTTTTCTTATTTCTCTTAGAATGTCTCCCTGCTTTCCAATTGCAAGCCCTGGCTTTTCTGCTTCTATTATCACCCTTGAACGCTGAGGGTCAAATATTATCTTATCAACACCAGCTTCTTTAGGAATATGCTCTCTTATAATTTTTTCAGCATCTTCTATATCTAGGGTTATTGCAGGGTCTGGCCTTAACTCAACCCTTTTTTTTATATTATTAACTATCTTTCTTATGAGCCCGTTATTATCTAAGAAAAAGTCTTTGTCTTTTGTGTAAAGGACTATATTTGCTCCCTCAAAACAAGCATCACTTATTTTTTCCCCTGGCAACTGGCTCAGAATTTCCTTTATTATTACATTATTCATTAAATACACCGTTTATAATTTAAGAAAAATTAATACAATTCCTGTTTAATTTCTTTTTCAAGAACTTTTTTAATGCCATCTTTTGTTATTGTCACAACATCAATTCCATTGCCTGTTGCAGAATCTCTCTGGAGAGCAGCATTAATGCACTTAACAGCTAACTTTACTCCATCATCTATTTTCATATCATTTTTGTATAAGGTTTCAAGAACACCATATGCTATCACAGACCCTGATCCAGAGGATACATAACTATCGTGTTTTGTCAGCGAGCCATCAGCATAAATATCATAAAGATGAAATCCTTTGTAATCATTTCCTGCAAACAGAAAGTGTGATATTCCTGTTATCATAGACATCTTCCTTATATTAGAATAAACAAGTCCTGCAAGCAAATTGACAGATTCCTTTACATTTGGTTTTCTTTCTGTTCTTATTTCCTTTAAGCTAAGCTCTGCCTTTATTAACTTTACAAGCAGCTGGACATCTGAAACAACGCCTGCTGTTGTTAAGGCCATATCATCATTTATCTGGTATATCTTCTGTGCTTTTTTATCACTGATTAAGTTTCCAGAAGTTGCTCTTCTGTCTGCTGCAAGAATAACACCCTCCTTGCACATAATTCCAACTGTTGTAGTTCCGGTCTTCATAATATTTTCATTTTCCATAGGATTAACACCTTCCAGAAATCTTCTTTTATAGAACAAACTAATAAGCATAAAATAGAAGACATATTTAAATCTTGTGTTTTTTGATTTTTATAATTTGGTTATCGACTTTTAATAATAGTTTTTAATGTTCCAAAGAAATCTACCAAAAGATTTATATAAAAAGCTAAGTTTTTTCATTTATATGAGCAGAAAAAAGGAAGAAGCAGCAAAACAGGAAGAAATAAACCAGCAGATTACAAGAATAAAACTGCCAAGGGGCAATCAGACATTTGGAATTTTAGAGCAAAGGCTTGGTGCAAGCAGAACAAGAGTCAGGTGCCTTGATGGCAAGACCCGTATTTGCAGGATTCCGGGCAGATTAAAGAGAAGGCTTTGGGTAAGGCAGGGTGACTTAGTAATTGTTGAGCCATGGGAATTTGGCGGCGATGAAAAAGGGGATATTATCTATAAATACAAGCCAGTGCAGGTAAGCTGGCTTAGAAGAAAGGGTTATTTAAAAGAATTAGATTCTTTTGAAGAGTTCTAATTACTACTCTAGAATAAAAAACTTTATATATAAGCACTGTTATTTAATTTCTATGAGAATCAAACCCATGTATTCTACGATTGTTGTTATATTTTTTATAAGTCTTATAGGCCTTACAAGCATAATATTTAACATAAATAATTTTTTTGTTCCAGAACTATTAGTGTTGCTATTGTTCCTTATATCAGCAGTTATAATAACCTATAATCTCTATAATAAGAGAAGAGAAGCATGGGTTATGTCATTGTTTTTCTTTGTAGCATATTTAATAAACATAACATTCATTTACTTTTATTCACAAGACCAGGCATTGTTTGTTCTGCTTATGCTGACCACTATTATTGGATTTATTCTATCAATAGAAAACATCAAGGGAAAAATAAGGATAAGATCAAAATATGAAAAAGAAGTTCTGCGTGAGGCTGATGAACTTGTTAATGCAGAAAAACATTTTGAGGAAAAACTTCCGGATATTTTTATTGAAGAAATGAAACCATCAAAACAGGATGCTGAAATTCAAGTTAAAAAGCAAAAAAAGAAAGAAATAAAAAAAAAATCATTGAAAGATTATAACTATGTAGCAAGCAGAAAGGGCGTTAATTATCATGAGTTAGGTTGCAGGTGGGCGAGGAAGATTCTGCCAAAAAGGAAAATATGGCTTAAAGACAAAAAAGAGGCTGAGGAAGAAGGCTTAAAGCCATGCAAGTGCGTTAAATAAATTAATTCTCTTTTTTAATAATGTAAATCATTAAAAATACAGCCCCTATACATACACATGAATCTCCTATATTGAAGACCGGCCAAATCCTAAAATCAAGAAAATCTGTTATAAAACCAAATAATAACCTATCAATGAGATTTGATAATATTCCGCCAAGAATGAGGCCTGAAAATATCTGCAAGGATTTTTTTTCTCGAATCTTATCATAATAAAACAAGATTATGCCAATAACAATTATTGAAAACCATATCAGCAAGCCTGTTTTGCCTTGCATTATTCCAAAACCAGCACCAGAATTAGTTACATAAGTTATATGGAAAATATTTTTTATTACAGATATAGAATCTCCAATATTCATGCTGTTTCTGATAAAAAACTTGACTAGTTGGTCTAATAAAACCACACATAAAGAAATTAAAAAGAATGTTAAACCATTTTTTTTAGGAATTTTTTTTCTCATGAAAAATCTACTCTTTTGCAATTTTCTCCAGATTAGCAATTCTTCTGTCAAGATCATTAAGGATTAGCTTTATTGTGTCTAGCTTTGATGAGATAAGCTCCAATTCCTTGTCAGTTGTAGTTGACTGTCGGGTTTGCTTAAATGATTCTATGCTTGATGGCTTGTTTGCATCAAAACCTGTCTGGTCAAGCGCAGATATCTCCTGAGAGCCAAAGCTTTCATGTGTTGGCAATCCTGACCTGTCAAAACCGCTTTTTCCTCTGCTATCTGTATTTTGAAAATTAGGCATACTTCTCTCAGAATTAAACATATCGCTTTCTGGCATTCCTGTCCTTTCATAACCTATATTTTCATTATCTAACCCCAAATTATCCTCTGCAGCAGAGTAATTATTTTCAGAGACCTTTTTTTTACCAAATATGTCAAAAAAACCTATGTTAATCACCCCTTTATTGTTTGGTTAATCTTGTTAACGGCACTATCCTTTGCCTCTTCAAACATTTTATTAACAAAAGCTGTTGGAATTAATTTTATAAACTTAAATACAGCTGTTTCAGGATATACTATAATATTTTTTTTCTTATACTCACTGAATATGAAGAACTGCCCTCTTTTTTCAATTGATTCATTGAATAAAAAGGCAAAAATATTTGATTTGAATTCCACAGGGTCGCTAATTTCATTAAGAGCAGGATCCATATCTGTTTCACTCTTGTATAAGCTAATTGGATCATTGGATTTCAGCACAGAGTAAAGAAAGTTTTTTGAAAGTTCTTTCCCATTAAAATTAACCTTTTCATCAACTAAATCAAATGCCTTAAGGTTAATTATAAACATCTTCTGGTTGTTATTAAGCATTTTCTTATAATCCTTTTTTTTGAAGTTGTTTTGGTATTCTGCAACTTGGCTTATTGTCAGGAATTCTGCTTCTTCCTCAGAATCTGTTGCAACAAAACCAGCAATAATCTTTTCATTATCCTGCAGAAGCATAAGCTTTGGCTGGTTTTCAAGATTGTCGTTTAGTTCAACTGAATCCTTATATGTAAAAAAGCCAAAAATAGCAGTCACTAAAAAACTGAGAATTAATATTATTAGAATTGTCTTGAGAATAGTTTTCACAATCTTGAATATTATTATTACAGCTACAATAAAAATGATTATTGTTATTATAGAGCTTAAGTCCATTTTGCCTCTTTTTATATCTCTAAAACATATTTTTATTTAAAGCTTTTTGTTTATGCTAAATTAATCCTGGGGATTTAATTAAAAAAATCTGAAATAATCTTTTTACTTCCTATTTTATCAACAATTTCCCATGCTTTCTTAAAACCATTATCTTGAGCACACATCTTTTTGTCAAGCAAGTATTGGTCTTGGTTATATACTTCTTTTAAAATTGCATGAACTATTATGTGTCTTCTTGTTATTTTAGATTCTTCTGGAAAATCCTTAATTGATTTATTATTAAGATTAATATGGACCAATTCGTGCATCATTAAGTTTATTACCTCTTTAAAAGGTCTTTGAACTGTTATTATTGGCGGATCTGAGATTGCTGTAAATCTAATATTTTTTGGCCAGCCTGGAATAAAATAAAATATAATATCTTTAGTAAATTTAATTTTTGTAATAGATTCTATTTTTTCACTAAAATTATTTTTTTCTAATTTATTGAATTTTGTCATTACATCAGAGCATATCTTTTTTCTTTCATTATAGTCTGGTTCATTTACATTAGAAACTAAATAAAGCAGTTTATCTAATATTTTTGAATATTTTACTTCAATATTTATAGCCATAATGTTAATAAAATCATTGTTTTTTATATTTGTTTTGTTTTACTATACTTAATGAGATAATCTTCTTTTCCATAGGGCTTTTTGCTGTAATGCCTTTTTGCATGCTCGACTATTAAAATTTGAGGCTTATATAGTAATTACTTAATAGTAGATAAAAATAGGAACATTTATAAATATTGAATTATATTAATTATTAAAAATGTCCAATAAATCTAAAATAGAATCTGTAGATGGATTAAAGATTTATTACTGGGTTGATTATGATAGGGATAGGAAGAATAAGGACAAATTTTTTGTTTTACATCCTGGTTCTTCTATGAATCATACCTCTTTAAATAATCTATCAAAAAAAATTGTTGATTTTTATAATGTTTCAACTATTAGTTTAGACCCAAGGGGATTTGGAATTTCAGATATTCCTCATAATAAAGAAAACTATGGTTTGAACTATTATACTTCTGATTTAACAAGAATAATAGAAAAAGAGGGCATAGAAAATCCATTTGGTGTTGGTCATAGTTTTGGATTTATGCCAATTGTTGATTATGCAAGTGAAACTTCAAATATGGATTACATTGTGGGAATATGTGCCTCTTATAATTTCTCTGAAACAGCAGAAAATAAATTCTTATTTCACTTGTTTGATAAAGTATTGAGGTATAGTGAATTTATAATGAGCGGATACATGAAACTATCTCATTGGGTTAAGGGAGAAACAAGACCAGAATTTCCTGATGCGAGTGATTTAGAGGGTAAATCTGAATTTGATGTTTATAAAAAAATTGTTGATATATCCCTTAAAAGAAGTTTAGCAGATACTCAAAGTGGCAGGATTATTAATACATGGGATATATCAGAACAACTAAAAAATGTAAATAAGCCCATGTTGCTGATATACGGAGAAAAAGATCCAATGGTCAGGGCTTGTGCAGGAGATAAAATAAAAGACTTGGTAAAAGGGGAGTGTGAGATAGAAACAATAGAGGGAAAACACTCTCTTCCAATAACCAAACCCAAGGCTGTTTTTGACATTATGCAGAAATATTTAAGAATATGAAGTTATGGTTTTTAAAATTTAATCTGTTTATCTCTAGATAGAATTTTTCCAGTTACTAAAGAGATTTCATCTAATTTGAATTCTTTTTTGTTTATAATATCTATACATTCATCTAGTAATCTATTCCCATCATTAAATTTATGTTTAGCTTTAATAATATCTTCAAAATTGAAATTATCCAATTCCTTGATTATTTCTTCAACCTTTCTTAAATTCTTCTCAAATTTTTCTTGCATTT